>DASVUU010000589.1:0-8545 GCA_036386935.1 Cytophagaceae bacterium
AAATAAAGTGGAGCAGCTTGAAAAGCATGAGGACAATGACGACATCAATGCACCTAGGAACGCTGCTATCACTAGCCCTTTGAGGCCTATAGGAAGCAAATTCGTCACCAGCGTTGGATAGGCATCGTCTGCACTGATAGATGGGTAAAGTACCCGAGCAATTAACCCTGGTATTAGCAGGGTGAATACGGGTATTAATTTCAAGTAAGCAGTAAAAATTGTCCCTGCCTGTGCGTGGGGAATGTCCTTACTTGCTAAAAATTTATGAAGGAAAAACTGATCGGTACAATGATACCAAATACAGACTATTGGCATGCCGAATACCAGCCCTGTCCAAGGAAAGTTCGCATCTGTAATTGGCTTTATAAATTGCCAATCCTGCGCGGGAATCTTGTGCCATAAGGCTTGGACACCGCCTACCTCATGATATCCGAAACCAGCCAGGACGATCGCCCCTACTATCATTATGACCGCCTGCACAGCTCCAGTGTAAATCACAGAAGAGAACCCTCCAGACACGGTATAGATTCCTGTAGCGATAACCAATATTATGGCGGATGTATAAATATCCAAGCCCACGACTTTGGCCAAAAATATTCCACCCGCCAAAAGCATCATAGAAATCTTTGTCAATATATATGCTATGATGGACCCTACGCTAAGGTAAACCCTACAGAAATTATTAAATCTTTTTCCAATAAACTCTGGTGCCGTAAATACCCCGTTTCTCAAGTATAAAGGTCCAAAGGTCCATGCTAAAAGTATACATGTAAGAGCGCCCATGAACTCATAGTTTCCTGCGGCCATTCCTCCTTGGAAACCTGTACCCGCCAACCCTACAAAATGCTCGCTTGAGACATTTGTTGCAAAAAGAGAGGCGCCTATGACCACCCAGCCTGTATGACGGCCGGCAAGGAAATATTGCGAAGAGTTTTTGGTATCTTTTGAGTAGTGAAAACCCACTACAAAAGTGAGGATAAAGTATACGACGATAATAGCGATATCAAAAAGCTGGAAACTAGCGTGCATACTACCTATTCATATCTGTCTGAAAAATGTTCTCTTCCTGTTACGAGCTTATCCGCATAGGTGTTATAGAAAAATCAAATAAAATGCAAGATTATTGGTATTAACTATCAAAACACTTCGAAAAGAGGCTAAACTTAGGGCATTTGCTCCCAAGAGGTCGCAAGCCGCATTAGTGAATCCTTAAGTTATATATTTAGGTGAAGGACTAATTGCATATTTCTAGCCGGCCGATCATCATTTCTTCACGGCAACAATTATCCCCGTGGCCCAAACTTGCTTCACAAGAAAAAGGTCCTCTCTTGTGTCCAAGTAGCTAATTAATTTCGATGCCTTTTCAGCATGTCCTTCTGGCCAATTCGGTTGGGGAAGCATATCATCAATGATGTATAATCCGCCCTGGGACACCATATTTAAGACTTCATCTAGCAACAAGTATTTCCCGTGCCAGGTATCAGCAAAAATAAAATCATACGTTCGATGTTTGTTCGTCTCGACCCATTCTGCGCCATCCGTTAGAAGAAGCTCTAATCGTTCGTCACTTTCTAAAAATTTTGTAGCAATATCTAAAAAATTAGAATCATTGTCTATCGATGTCAACGTTGAGCTCCTATCCATGCCGTCCAATATCCAGGCTGTTGAGAGCCCCGTCCCCGTGCCGAGCTCAAGAAACTTGGCGGCGGGCTTGGAGCATGCCAGCGTCCGAAGCAAGGAACATGTCAAGATATCTGAAGCCATTGTAAAGCCTGAAGCCTTTGTAGCCTCGTCTATTTTTATATAGGCGCTTGGGAATGGTTGGTTTATTTCTTCTGTCATAACCTTTCTTAAAAACTCGATAATTAATATACTTTGTAAAAATTTGGCGCACCTTGACTATTGTTAAGTTATCACAAGATCATCTCCATTTTAATATCCGCTCTTTCATATAGCCCTTTTTCCAATTCAACCTCATAAAAGCCGTACTTTTTATAAAGATGTATTGCCGACCCCAACGTTGTGTTTGAGTATAAAATAAGTTTCTTGACACCTTTGGATCTTGATGTGTTAATGCAGTACTCCAATAACATTGTTCCTATTCCTAATCCTTGAGCGGCATTAGTCACAGCCATTTTTCCTAATTCAAAAATTTGGTCAGTTTTTTTAAGAAGGGAGGCTGTTGCTATAATTTCATTATTCATCTTGGCATAGAATATAAATCCACCCTTGTCGATTATTTCCTCTTTAGGATTCGAAAGAGCAATCACATCACCTTGCTCTACTCGAAAATACTTTTCCAGCCATTCGTAATTCAATAATCTAACGTAATCTTTGAGGTCTTCAGAGTAGTTAATAATCTCTATTCTACTAAGATAATACTGTCCCGCATTTTGAACTGGCGATATCTCCATCTATTATTTTCTTAATGTCTAACGTTATGTATCTATTCGGCTATATCAATAGGACCTATGCTCGCAACCCTGGTCTTAAAAGAGAAAAGCCCCATAGATAAAATATCCTGGGGCTTTAGAAGATTTTATTTATGTCGTCTTTAATGTACGTCGAGAGAATCGTCAATGTCGTTCTTCCAAGCAAGAATTCCACCTTTCAGATTATAAAGGTTAGTATAGCCATGATTTTGTTCTAAAAAGGTTATTGCATTACCGCTTCTCTTACCGCTTCTGCAATGCACAATTACCTGCTTATCCTTCGAAATTTTCTCCACGTTATTCGGAACAGTTCCCAGTGGAATCAATTCACCGTTGATATTACCGTCTTCAAATTCTGATACCTCACGTACATCAATAATTTGTATGTCGGCATTGCTATCTATTAAGTCTTTAAGTTCCTGAGCCGTAATTTCTTTCATGTTTCCTTTTATTGATTATCGAGTAGCAATATAAAAATATTTTAAAAAATAAGGATTACAAATTGTCCTTTTCATTCAAAACAGACGTGATCTCGTCCAGCCTTTTTACCTTATATTCAAAATCTCCTTTTAGCTTATTTCTAATTTTTTGAAGATTGTCCAAAATCTTATCTATAGAGTCGGGAAGCATTTCTTCTAATACTTCTCTAAATCGTTTGGCAAAAGTCGGCGACTTTCCATTTGTAGAAATTGCAATTTTAAGATCTCCTTTCTTCACTACCGAGCTCATATAAAAATCGCATATATGGGGCGTATCAGCGACATTCACTATGATCTTCCTTGCCTTTGCATCGTGGTGTACTTGTTTATTCAAATCATGAAGACATGTTGCGGCAATGACAAGGTCCATACCTTCGAGGTCCTTCTCATCATATGGTTTGTAAATCAACCTAAGATTGGGGTAAGAGGTAGCAATTTCCTTGATCTCTTCCTTAATTTCCGGAGCTACCACAGTAACGTTGGCGTTGTCACTGTTTTTGAAGATTGCACCTACTTTCTCAAGACCTACAAAACCACCGCCTACAACCAGCATTTGCAGTTGGTCTAATCTAAAAAACACGGGAAACAGTTGATTGCCCTTATTCTCCGAAACAGGAACATCTAGTTTGTTTTCCATGAAATGTTTTAATTGTTGGGATTGCCTAAACTATTAGCATAAGCTTTGACCTCTGCAAACTTTTCGTGAAGTCGTACCACCTCTCCAACTATAATTACAGCAGGCGCCGCCAGATTTTCTTCTTCGGATTTAGTAAAGATTGTACTTATAGTACCTAGGACGATTTTTTCAGTAGGGAGCGACCCATTTTGTATGATCGCAACAGGCAAGTGTGACTTACCTTCCTTTTTAAAAATATCTACAATCTCTTGTAGCTTATTCATGCCCATCAGAATAACCACCGTGGCAGTCGAGGTAGCAGCAAGTCTGATATCTTCAGAAAGCTCATGGTCTTTAGTGGTACCGGTTAGAACCCAAAAACTTTCATTAACCCCTCTTCTAGTAAGTGGTATTCCTTGTAGTTCAGCTACCGAATAGCTACTTGAAATACCTGGTATTACCTCTGTACTTATACCAAATGACTTGGCATGCAATATTTCTTCGTGTCCTCTTCCAAAAACAAAAGGATCTCCGCCTTTAAGCCTTACGACATGTCCATATTTCAAAGCATATTCTACAATAAGCTCGTTGATCTTCTCTTGAGGGAACTGACAAACTCCAAACCTCTTTCCTACAAATATTTTTTCAGCTCTCTTTGGAGCGTATGACAAAATATCTGGATGGGCCAGTGCATCATAAAGCACCACATCAGCATCAGCAAGGGCTTTGAGGCCCTTTACCGTCATCAAATCTGGGTCTCCTGGACCTGCTCCAACGAGGGTGAGCTTTGGTATTACCATTTTCTTAAGCTAATGTAGAAGTATTGTCAGCAGTCAAAACCTGATTATGCCTTATTTCTATCAACTTGTCCAAAAACTCCTTTGCTTCTCCTAAATACTGCTTAGCAAATTCAAAATTCGGCTCTTGGTCGTTCATTTTCAATACGTGATTTGAGAATGAACCTTCATTAAAATTAACCAAACCTTTTTCAACAAAGTTTGAATCAAAATCATTGATAATGCTTATTTGTGTATTGCATTGTACGCCTACTCCTGTCAACAACGCTTTGGCTCCGCTGATAAAAGTAGTGTAAGATGAATAAATTGAATCTGCATATCCGCCTCTTTCGAAAGCTCTTTCAGCCCATCTTAATTTATCTTGAGATTCATTAATCAAGGTCCCTACAAGATCCAACATAACACCAGCGCACTCTCCCACTCCTACTGCAGTAGCGAATTCCTCTTCGTGGCCCCAATCAACATATTCAGAGTTTTCTACATTGCTTAAGTCACCAAGTGGCTTCAACATCTTGTAAAAATACATTTTATCTTGAGCCAGATGTCGTCTTACATAGTCATTGAAATACTCACCTTCCAATGCTTTGTCTTCATAGTCAGATAGGATTCGCCTCACAGCATCAGGACATCTCTTTGTAGGCAATTTTATTACCTTATCACCCAAAGATCCCGAGCCATCAGGTTCTATTCCTCCTCCTAATAAAAGTTGCATCGCCGGAAGTACGTGTACGCCATTCTTTATAGAGCTACCGTGAAATCCTATGTTAGCAATCGTATGTTGCGCACACGCGTTCATACAGCCGCTGATCTTAATTTTGATGTTTGTGTTAAAGATCAGATCAGGAAACTCTTCTTTGATCATGTGCTCTAAAGCTCCTGAGATCCCAGTACTACTTGATATCGCAAGATTACAAGTATCTGTACCAGGACAAGCTGTGATATCTGCAGTGCTATCAAAGCCAGGATCACCTAAGCCTATTGCATTTAACTCATTGAATAAGGCCGGGAGGTTCTCTTGCTTCACAAATTTCAGCAACCATCCTTGATTAACCGTTACGCGGATATCATCAGACGCATATTTCTTTACAATGGCAGCTAAAGCCCTAGCACCGTGAGTTTCAAGATCACCTAAGAATTGCTTGATGTATACTCCATAGTATCCTTTTTGCTTTTGCTCAAAAACGTTGGTTTTTATAAACGCCTCAAATTTTGTTTTATCCTGCGGCTCCTGTACGTCAATAATATTAGATGCAGAAGGACCAGCCGGCTTGTATTGATCATGGTCAAGCGGAACAGAAAGTGTTTTTAAGGCCTTCTTCTCAATCTCCACCAACCTCATGAATTCCATAAAGCCAATGCCATTGATCAAATATTTCAATCTAGCTTTATGTCTTTTAGACCTCTCGCCATATCTATCAAATACTCGTATCACTGCTTCTGTGAATGGAATGATTTCATCTTCTGCCATAAACTCAGCAGCGGTAAATGCCATGTAAGCCTGAGCTCCTAAGCCTCCTCCGATGAATACTTTAAACCCTCGTACCTCCTTTCCATCCTCGACTCTTACTTTGGGAATAAAACCCAAGTCATGCATGAATCCGAAAGCAGTGTCTTGCTCGCTTGACGAAAAAGACATCTTAAATTTACGGCCCATATCCTGACAAATCGGATTTCTTAAAAAATATTTAAAGTGAGCATAAGTATAAGGAGACACATCAAATGGCTCGTGTGGATCAATACCCGCGGTGGATGATGCAGTAATATTTCTAACGGTATTTCCACAAGCCTCTCTAAGAGTTACATCAACTTCTTCCAACGCCGCCCAAACTTTCGGTGCATCGTCCAACTTCACAAAGTGTATTTGTATGTCTTGCCTTGTAGTTAAATGCAGATTATGTGCTGCATACTTATCCGACACATCTGCAATGCGAATCAACTGATCCGGCGATAGCTGTCCGAATGGAAGCTTTATTCTGATCATCTGAACGCCTTCTTGTCTTTGGCCATAAACACCTCTTGTCAACCTAAATGCTCTGAACTTGTCTGAGTCCATTTCATTGTTTCTGAAAGCCTTTATTTTTCTATCAAGCTCTAGTATATCTTCTCTAGCCGCAACGCTGATTTTTTCAGGCACTTCACTAAGATTGTTCAATTCTGCACTCATGTTCTTATGATTTATTAAAAGAAAAGCCTTTCAATGAGAAAGGCTGATATAAATATATAAAATAATAGCCTCTATTCTATACAATACGACAACATGAAGTTGAGGTAATAAGGATTGTAATAAAATTTTTGACTTTAAAGTTCATCTACTCAAATTTACTTATCTTTTTTACAAACTCAAAATAAAATTTTGCATTCGGACCATTCCAGCAATCTTTACCAAATTTTATTCTGCAAAATCGTTGATTTGAGTTAATATCAGTATATTTGTCTTATGATAATTGACTTAGAAAGAAAAAATAATGCATTTCATTTCGAAGCTACAAATGAATCTGGCGTTAAAATTCAAATAGATGCCTCCCCTGCTATTGGGGGCGAAAACAAGGGCGCGCGACCTATGGAATTATTGATCATGGGGCTTGGAGGCTGCAGCGCCATTGATATCTTGAATATTCTCTACAAACAAAAAGTTACCATCGAAAGCATGCGCATCAAGATAGATGCAGCTAGGGAGGCCGACGTCACACCTTCTCTATTTAATAATATCCATATCACTTATTACCTGAAGGGGCAGGTAGATAGAAACAAAGCGGAAAGGGCAGTAAATCTTTCCCTGGACAAATATTGCTCAGTCGCAAAAACATTAGAAAAAACAGCTACAATCTCTTACGACCTAGTTCTGGAATAATCTCATACCCTTAAAACAACCACATGGAGCCATCTAAAAATTTTGAAACACTAGCAATCCGAACCCAATGCGAGCAGACTCAATATAGGGAGCACTCTGTTCCTCTTTATATGACCTCTGGCTTCACATTTGAGGATGCAGAACAGGCAAGAGCAATGTTTGCAGATGAGCTTCCTGGAAATATCTATACCCGTTTCTCTAACCCAAACACTACAGAGTTTATTAAGAAAATGTGTCTGCTAGAAGGCACGGAAGATGGATTTGCAATGGCATCTGGAATGTCTGCCGTCTTTACAAGTATGGCTGCTTTTTTAAATTCCGGTGACCACGTCGTTGTTTCCAAATCAGTTTTCGGCTCTACAATACAGATCTTGAATCAAATTTTCCCACGCTGGGGAATCAGTCATTCGTATGGAGATATACAACATCCAGAAAGTTGGGAGGCGCTGATCCAGAAAAATACTAAGATGATTATGGTGGAAACACCATCAAATCCTGCACTCGACCTGGTTGATTTGGAATGGCTAGGCAAGCTTGCAAAAAAGCACAACATACTTTTCAATGTTGACAATTGCTTCGCTACCCCTTACCTACAGCAACCTGCGAAGTTTGGTGCTGACCTTATCACACACTCTGCTACCAAGTTTATTGATGGCCAAGGTAGAGCAATAGGGGGAATTATTTTGGGTAGAAAAGACCTAATAAAAGAAGTTAGATTCTTCAGCAGACACTCTGGTCCCGCGATGTCTCCTTTCAACGCTTGGATCTTTTCTAAAAGCTTGGAAACCTTAGCCGTTAGAATGGACAGGCATTGTGAAAATGCACTAAAACTTGCTCAATATTTAGAAGGTCATGAGGAGATAGAGGTAGTGAAATACCCTTTCCTACCAAGTCATCCTCAACATGAACTGGCTAAACGACAGATGAAAGCTGGTGGAGGCATTGTAACCTTTGTTGTAAAAGGCGGTATTGAAAGAGGAAGACAATTTCTAAATGCGACAGCGATGTACTCACATTCCGCAAACCTTGGTGATTCAAGAACAATTATTACACACCCAGCGTCAACTACCCATTCCAAACTTACGGAGGAAGACAGAGTTTCAGTGGGTATCTTACCTGGCTTAATAAGGGTATCTGTAGGCTTGGAGCACATTGATGACATTATTGCGGAAGTGAAGTTCGCACTGACAAAGTCATCCCTTCTTGAAGCAAGCAAGTAAAAATGAAACAACTAAACAACGTTACTCATGGGGACATGCTTACCCTTATATTGGGCGCGATGGTATTAGTTGTGGTTATTTATTTTTTATATAGAGCGAAATAATAACGGTTAAAATTTATCTAAATCCACAGCCTAATATTAATGGCTT
>DASVUU010000590.1:0-2291 GCA_036386935.1 Cytophagaceae bacterium
AAGCATAACTGTCCTTGTTACTTTCTTTAGTCCTCAGCTTCACATCGTCAAGCAAATCACTGAATACGTATTTATAATTTAAGTCGGTAAGGATCTGTACTCGATGAGACATCCAAAAGCTTAGGCCAAATCCTATAGGAATCAAAAAGGCTACCCTCGGATAAGCCATTCCCTCTGATACCATGAAAGCAGTGTCTGTTGCTGGTGCAGTATAATTGGATACTGGATTGAATAACACAGCGCCTATTCCTAGCTGTACATATGGTTTTACCTTTTTAGGTTTTCTATTTCTATCGGCAGCAACCCTGACGACGTCCTCGATAAGATTGAAGCGGGCAAAAGCATCTAATTCATAGTTGACAGATGTAAATGAGATATTCCTTGTGGTGTCTGTATCTTGAGCTTGAAGGTTGAAGTAGGTGAATTCTCCCCCAAAAGTAGTTCTAGGCCATAATTTATAGTTTGCTCCAACCATAAAGGCAGGAGTGATCTGCGTGAAATTGTATATTTTGGCTAGATCGCCATTGTATGCCGATATTCCTCCTCCTAGTGTAAAGGCCCATGGCCCTCTGAAATAATAGCTGTCGAAAAACCCAGAATATTGGAGCTCAGGTTTTTTTCTGTTTTGAGCCAGTAAATTGAAAGACAAAAGGAAAGTAAGGGAAATAGTTAAGGAAATGCTTGCTGTCTTGTTGAATGATTTTAAATTCATTTATAGAAATTTCAGTTGTTGACGTTAAATAAACAAAAAACTTTTGAATAAGAAAGGGATAAGGATTTACAAGAAGGACTAATTTCCACTCAATACTTTTATATCGCTCTGGGACAGTTTAAACAGACACAGCCTATCATACCTTCCAGCAATGTTTGTTTTAGCTAAGACAGCTAGCCCACCGTCATTTGTTGTTACAAAATTTCCAAGTTCGTAGCCAAAGCCGCTGCCAATATATTTTTGCCCTATAAAATTTCCCGTAGTGGGGTCATAGCCTTGCAAAATTATTCTCTTGTTTTTTGTTGTCGATCCATAGATAACAATAGACTTGCCTCCAATTTGAATACTCTTCATCACTACCTCAGCACGGGAATCAACATCAAAAAGCTCTCTTGCTGGCAATGAGCTTAATGATTGTGTTGCGTTAGCATCTACATTTTGCATGGGTAGTATGTAGCTCTTTTCTAGCGTAAATCCTGCAAGAGTGAAGGTGTTTTCGCTATAATGCTGAATCGCACTTACGCCTCCTTGGTATTGATAGCCATCCAACTGCCCTTTGTCATTGCCTGCGAGATCTATAAATTGAGTAGTCAGCCGATATTCTTTAAAAATATTCACATAGTAGCCCAAAGAGTTGCTTATGAATCCGGTTTTGAACGGGTATCTGACACCTCGCCTATAAACGTGTCCGTAGATTTTGTCACTTATGTTTTCTAAAGCATCATATTCGTTGTCCCACTCAACTTGATGTTGGGAAGACAATTTTGCTACTAATATCCTTATATCGTCATCTGATCTTATTGCACTAGACTCCACGATATACCCTCCGTCGGGAGTGGGAGAGGAGTGAAGTAAAAAACTTAATTGTGGAAAGAAATTGACAGTATCTAGCTTGAAACCGGCAGCGTTTATTTTTAATAGATATGTCCCACGACTTATCCTATCCATTGCAAAGAAAGTACAACTGCTTCTATCAGCTGATTGCGCTAGGTCGCCTACTGGATTTACATATTGGGCATAGACAGAATCAAAGGTTATTTTCCCAAAGGCATCTGTCTGTATGATATAGGTATCCCAAAGGTTCGCACTTCCTAGTATTGTAAATCCTCCATCAGCATTTTGTTGGATGTCTATAGGATAAAGATTTCCCCCGATCTTATTATTGTCAAATATTCGGAAATAACTTTCAGAGGGGGAGACTTCATTCTTTTTAATATCGCAAGAAAATAGTAGGGCCAGAACCCCTGTAACCATCCACCAAGAATATTTCTTTTTTCTGTCAGACATTAGCTCTTGGGTTTGCTTAATTTTTTTGGTCTTGTTGACTTCGTTACATGTACCAAATTGTCCAAAGGTACCATGCAGCTAAGGGATATTTCTAAGCAATTCAATTTTAGATCGTCCGGGACATCATAACTGGAGGAAAGCAGTAAGTTATCTTGATACCTGTTTTTTACATCGGTGATATTGCTAAAACCAATGCGGTAGTTTACTTCCAGTCCTAATCTAAACCAATCGATGTCATATGCCACACCTCCTCCTAGGAGCAGTCCAACCATCGACTTTATATGTGACTGTT
>DASVUU010000591.1:0-8977 GCA_036386935.1 Cytophagaceae bacterium
TCAGCCCCTGGGTTATTGATTTCATTATTTTCTATCAGAGGAACCCATATTTTACAGGCCTCCTGGAACACGGTAACCTTTGGAAAAAATTTTTGAATTTCTAAAAGGTAGGATTGGGATTCTACTGTGCCCTTTGTGGCAAGGATACCAATATTATTAGTTTTGGAATAATTGCCAATAATCTCTGCTGTAGGACGGATAATTCCTAATACCCTCAGCGCAGGGTCGATATCATTCAGATCTTCTTGTTGGATTTTTCTAAGAGCCTTTGCCGACGCTGTGTTACACGCAAGTATGATTAAGGGACAATTAAATTTATAGAGCTGCTTTACACATTCTAAGGTGTATCGATATACTGTCTCAAATGATTTCGTGCCATAAGGGGCCCTGGCACTATCTCCTAGATAAATAAAGTCATATTGGGGCAGATACTTTCTTAATTCCTTTAGTATAGTAAGGCCGCCGTAGCCCGAATCAAAAACTCCAATTGGTCCTGTATTGCTCATCGTCACATTATTAATAATTGGTTAGCGACCTTGATTGATTGAGAAGCTGCATCGCCTTTCATTTTCATCAACAATATCTATTGTTATTGTGACATACTTTTCTGGAAGTAAGTGGGGTATTTTAGAGGGCCATTCAATGAAGCAATAATTACCTGAATAAAAATATTCATCGCAGCCGATATCCATTGCTTCTATTTCTGATTTTATTCTATAAAAATCAAAATGGTAGATGTTGGTGCCTTGGAGAGCTGAATATTCATTTACAATAGAAAACGTAGGACTCGTTACGTTATCTTCTACCAATAATACCCTACAAATTTCCTTGATAAGAGTGGTCTTCCCAGAACCCATTTCCCCGTCAAACAACCAGACTTTTTCGGCGCCTAACTTCGTTACTAAACTGTTAGCAGCATTGTTTATGGTTGCCAAACTATACTGAAGAGGAAATGTAGTATTCTGCAAATCAATATTCATTCTGTAAAAATAAAATTTAAGTAATTAAACTACCTAATATTTTATTTGGGCTCAAGAATTATAAAAGGCACAATCATTTCTTCTAGTGACACTCCTCCATGTTGAAAGGTGTCCTTGTAATAGTTGACGTAGTAATTGAAATTGTTTGGGTACGCGAAAAAATAGTCTTCAATAGTGAAAACATAAGCAGTTGAGACATTCCTCTTTGGAAGGAAAAACCTCTCAGGCTTCCGCGCCACAAATACATCGTCGTCATCATCGAACCCAAGGTTTTTGCCATGCTTATACCTCAAATTCGTGTTGGTATTTTTATCTCCAACTATTTTAAATGGCCTTTTCACTCTGATCGTCCCATGGTCTGTCGTGATCACAACTTTGACTTTTTTCTCCGCCAACCTTCTAAGAACTTCAAGCAATGGCGAGTGTTGAAACCAAGAGCTGGTAATTGATCGATAGGCAGACTCATCAGGCGCGAGCTCCCTTACCATGGCAACATCTGTACGAGCATGAGATAGCATATCTACAAAGTTGTAGACAATTACATTAAGTTTATTATTGAAAAGATTGTTAAAGTTATCTAGCAGCGCCTTGCCCTGATTTGTATGAATTACTTTATGGTAACTAGACTTTACGTTAATCTTATTCCTGACCAACTGCGCTTTGAAAAAATCTTCTTCAAAATTGTTCTTTCCCTCTTCGTCTTCATCATATACCCACCATTCTGGATGTTTCTTTTCCATTTCAGACGGTAGAAGCCCGGAGAAAATAGAATTACGAGCATATGCGGTGGTGGTGGGAAGGATAGAACAATAAGTTGATTCTTCTACCATGTTGTAATAAGTGGTAATTAACGGTTCTAGTATTCGCCATTGGTCATACCGTAGATTATCTATCAAAATAAAAAATACCGTTTCGTCTCCCTCTAGAAGAGGAAATACTTTTTTCTTCATTATCTGATGCGAAAGTAAAGGCTTTTCACCTTTAAGATCGTTTAGCCAACCTTCATATTCCTCCATGATAAACTTTGCAAAATTTTTATTTGCTTCAGTTTTCTGCATGTCAATGATTTCTTTCATGCTTTTGTTTTCTGTGTTGTCTATTTCTAGCTCCCAGTAAACAAGCTTTTTATAAATATCTACCCATTCATCAAAACCTATTCTGTCATTATAGGCCATGCTGATATTTCTAAAATCCTGTTGATAGCCAGTGTTGGTCTTCTCGCTTATCAATCTTTTGTTCTCTAGTATCTTCTTTACAGAAAGCAGAATTTGATTTGGATTTAAGGGTTTGATTAAATAGTCAGCGATCTTAGAGCCTATGGCTTCCTCCATGATGTGCTCTTCTTCGCTTTTAGTGATCATAACTACCGGCAAGTTTGGCTTACTTGCTTTAATTTGGCTTAGTGCCTCCAAACCACTCATCCCTGGCATGTTTTCGTCCAGAAAAACTACATCATACTTTTCTTCATTGCATTTCTCTATTGCATCGGCACCACTATTGACAGGGGTGATGTCGTATCCTTTTGCAGTCAAAAAAATTATGTGCGGCTTTAGAAGGTCTATTTCATCGTCTGCCCATAGAATGTTATATCTTTGCATTTTTCAATATTTTCACTGTGAATCTGATAGAAGGCCCAACGCCTTAGTCCATTTATTATTCCATAAAGTAATAGATTTAATCATCACTTGCCACTTAAACCTCATTAATACTTCTTTGTTATTCTGTCAATATCTACCCTTTCTGGTCATTATCACTTAAAAATTAGGTTAAATTTTATTTTGAATGGCTCTTTAAATAGCTTTGGATCCTTTGGAATTAAATGAATAAGAAAAAGATTATCAATGATCCAGTTTATGGATTCATCACCATCCCCTCCGACTCGATTTTCGACATCATAGAGCACCCTTGGTTTCAAAGATTGCGAAGAATAAAACAGCTTGGACTCGCTGATTTTGTATATCCCGGTGCCTTACATACAAGATTTCACCATGCAATTGGTGCTATGCATTTGATGGGAATCGCCTTAGAAACACTGAGAAGTAAAGAGGTCGAGATTTCAGAAAACGAATTTGAGGCTGCCCAGATTGCAATCCTACTTCATGATTCTGGCCACGGCCCATTTTCCCACGCCTTAGAGCATACGTTGCTTGCAAGTATACACCATGAAAAGATTTCGTCGCTGGTCCTAGAAAGATTAAGCAGGACCCAGGGGGGTAACGTGAGCATGGCGCTCAAGATGTTCAATAATACTTATCCGCGTAAATTTTTTCATCAACTTATCTCTAGCCAACTGGATATGGATAGGCTTGACTATTTAAATAGGGATTGCTTTTTCACAGGAGTATCGGAGGGTGCTATTGGCTTGGAAAGGATCATAAGAATGCTCAACATCCATGATGATAGTTTGGTCGTAGAGGAAAAAGGAATTTACAGTATTGAAAATTTCTTGAATGCCCGCCGGTTGATGTATTGGCAGGTATACTTGCATAAGACCACGGTAAGTGCCGAAAAGATGATCATTAAAATTATACAAAGGGCTAAACACCTTATCCGATCTGGCGAAAACTTAACCTGCTCTCCTTCGCTCCAGTATTTTCTCAGCCGCGAAGTCACACTTCAGGATTTTGAAAATAATGAGGAAGTTCTCATGGCTTTTACCAAGGTCGACGACTATGACATTTGGGGCGCAATTAAATTCTGGTGTGAGCATACAGATAAAGTGCTGTCGATGCTTTGCAATATGATATTGAAAAGAAAACTATTTAAAATTGAAATTTCAGAAACAGGAATTGACACCGTAAGGCTTACAAACGAGAAGAAACAATTCGCACAAAGCCATAATTTATCCTTAGATGATACAGAATATTTTTTCGAATCCGGAGTTTTAACAAACGCTGCATATTTTGGAGGACATCAAAAAATAAACATTCTTACAAAGTCTGGGAAAATAATTGATGTAGCAGCCGCATCGGATTTGCCAAACATAAAGGCCATCCGTAAAATTGTGACTAAACATTACGTATGCTTCCCCAAAACCGTATATTTGTAACCATACTTTTATTTATTTGATGGAATTTACAATTCAGCAAATTGCCCACCTTGTAGGCGGCGAGATTAAAGGCAACGGCGATCTAAAGATTAATAGATTAGAAAAAATACAGGACGCCACTCCTGGAGCACTTGCCTTTCTAGCAAATCCCAAGTACGAAAATTACTTATATACAACTAATGCCAGTGCTGTTTTAGTAAGTAAAGACCTCCTCCTTAAAGACAATATAAAGACTAATTTAATACTTGTGGATGATGCTTATACGAGCTTTTCTGCATTATTGGAAGAATACCATCGGATGATGAGTTTTATCAAAGTAGGATTGGAAGAACCGGCCTACATTGGAGAAAAATCTACTATCGGCGAGAATTTTTATCGTGGTGCCTTTTCTTATATAGGAAAAAACTGCTCCATTGGTAAGAATGTAAAAATTTATCCTCAAGCCTATATTGGAGACAATGTTACAATTGGTGACAACACCATTATTCATTCAGGAGTTAAGATATATTCAGACACCATTATTGGCAATTTTTGCACATTTCACTCAGGAGTAGTAATAGGCTCAGATGGTTTTGGTTTTGCCCCACAAGCAGATGGGACTTATAAATATATCCCGCAAATTGGAAATGTCCTCATTGAGGACCATGTTAATATCGGTGCCAATACCGTCGTAGACTGCGCTACTATGGGTTCTACAATTATAAAAGAAGGCGTTAAACTTGACAATCTCATACAAATAGCACACAACGCAGAAATAGGAAAGCACACAGTAGTGGCAGCCCAATCAGGAATTTCCGGGTCGACCAAAATTGGAAACTATTGCTTAATTGGTGGCCAGGTAGGTATTGTTGGTCACTTAACCATTGCTGACAAAACAAGCATCGGTGCCCAGTCGGGGGTTGGTAAGTCCATTGTCAATCAAGGCACATCCATACAAGGCAGTCCAGCCTTTGACTATAAAAAGAATCTTAAATCTCTGACAGTGTTTAAAAAATTGCCCGAAATGCTAAAGAGACTTGAAGAGTTAGAAGCCAAGATACATACTGCAGATTCTGATAAATAGGAAATACGCTGTGTTAACTTGCTAGTTATTATTTAAGCTCGCTTTATGGACGGTTAACTTCACCGATTTTTAACTAGAAACCTCCAAATTAAAATACTTTTTTGAGCATATTATAAAATATATTATCATAAAAACTTTGCTGCGTGTATATTTGCACCTTCCAAAATAGTGGCTGAATTATAAATTTATTAAAGTGAATTTAAAACAACATACAATTAAACGACAAGTCACTATATCTGGTGTCGGCTTGCACACGGGGGTAAAAGTTAACATGACTTTTGTACCTGCAGCAGTAAACCATGGCATCAAATTTCAAAGAATAGATCTGGAAGGGCGACCGACGGTAGATGCAGATGTTGATAATGTTGTGGATCTGTCTAGAGGGACCACCATAGAACAGAGTGGAGCGCGCATAAATACTGTAGAACACACCTTGGCTGCGGTAGTAGGCTTGCAAATTGACAATATATTAATACAATTAGACGGACCAGAGCCGCCGATTATGGACGGCAGTTCAATTCAGTTTGTAGAGGCGATTGAGGATGCAGGACTGGAAGAACAAAATGCACTAAGAAATTTTTTCGAAGTTCCACACAGTACTTTTTACAAAGACCCAGAGAGAGATGTAGAAATCGCAGCTCTACCTTTAGACGACTATAGGGTTACGGTAATGGTGGATTATAATTCACCCGTACTTGGAAGTCAGCATGCCTCTATGACGAACATCAATCAGTTTTCGAAAGAAATTGCTTCATGTCGTACCTTTTGCTTTTTGCATGAGTTGGAAATGTTACAAAAGCAAAACCTAATTAAAGGCGGTGACTTGAATAATGCGATAGTTGTGGTTGATCGTGTCGTAAAAGACGACGAGCTCGATCATCTTGCCAAGCTTTTCAATAAGCCTAAAGTAGAAGTTAAAAAAGAAGGAATCTTAAATAACGTTGAGCTTCGCTATAAAAACGAACCTGCTCGTCATAAACTTTTAGATATGATTGGTGACTTGGCACTAGTAGGTCGCCCTTTAAAAGCGCAAATTTTGGCGGCAAGGCCAGGACATGCAGCTAATGTTGCCTTTGCAAAACAGCTAAAAAAACTCATGAAAGAAGGAAGCAAGCATCAGATTCCCCGTTACGATCCATCTCTACCGCCTGTGATGAATGTGAATCAAATCTATAAGGCGCTTCCCCACACCTACCCTTTCAAACTAGTAGATAAAATTTTTCACCTGGACGAGACTACAGTTGCGGGAATAAAAAATGTAACTATCAATGAGCCCTTTTTTCAAGGCCATTTCCCTGGAAATCCCGTGATGCCAGGAGTATTGCAAATTGAAGCAATGGTGCAGACTGGTGGAATTCTTGTCTTGAACACCGTTCCAGATCCTGAAAATTATTGGACATACTTCTTAAGCATTGAAAGCTGCCGTTTTAGGAAAATGGTATTACCTGGAGACCAAATAATATTTAAATGCGAGCTTCTCGCTCCTATCAAAAGAGGAATAGCTAAAATGCAAGGTCAAGCATTTGTGGCCGGAAATTTGGTATGCGAAGCTGTAATGTCTGCCAGCATAGTAAGAAAAGATTTTAAATGATTTATATTACTCAATATTCTGTCCTTCTCCCCTTACCTAAGGACAGCAATTGTTCATTATTCATATCTACTTGTTTAGATAGACCAACATATAATACTAAAGGATGAATCAACCTCTGGCCTATATACACCCACAGGCTAAAATAGCAAGCAATGTAGTGATAGAACCATTTTCTACCATTCATAAAAATGTGGAAATTGACGAAGGAACTTGGATAGGCTCCAATGTGACTATAATGGAAGGTGCTAGAATTGGTAAAAATTGCAAAATATTTCCAGGTGCTGTTATAGCAGGTCCACCACAAGACTTAAAATTTCGGGGTGAAGATACGACGGCAATCATTGGAGACAATACCGTTATAAGGGAGTGTGTCACGGTGAGCAGAGGTACCATTGATAAGTATAAAACGGAAGTTGGCAAAAACTGTCTGATCATGGCTTATGTGCACATAGCACATGATTGTTCCATTGGGAACAGCTGTATCATTGCAAATGCAGTACAACTTGCTGGTCACGTGGTAGTGGATGACTATGCCATTGTTGGAGGTTCAAGTGCCGTACATCAATTTGTGAGAATAGGAGCCCATGTGATGGTATCAGGAGGGTCGCTGGTAAGAAAGGATGTGCCACCGTTTACCAAGGCTGCTAGAGAGCCTCTAAGCTATTGCGGTATTAATTCCATTGGTTTAAGACGAAGAGGATATTCAAATGAAAGGATCAACGAAATCCAAGAGATCTACAGAACCATTTATTTGAAAGGGTACAATAATACAAAAGCAATAGACTTTATTGAGCTTAACCACCCTCCTTCAAAAGAAAAGGATGAAATATTGAATTTTATCCGCAATTCTGATCGAGGAATTATGAAAGGATTTTCTCAATAACATGTTATTCTAAGTAGTTACTTGGATGACAATTTTGGTTGCTTTACATTAATTCACCTACAACGAGCTCTTCATTGATGGAAATCACTTGTAGCAACCTTTCCAAAAAGTTTCATTCAGAGTGGGTTTTCAAAGGCCTAAACTTTAATTTTTTATCGGGTCAATCCTATGCGATAATTGGTTCTAACGGATCAGGCAAGTCAACCTTACTTCAATGCCTGAGTGGGATGCTTCCTTTAACCTCAGGATCCATAACTTATACTGACAAAAATTCTGAAGTAGCAATTGAGGACTTCTATAAATATATCTCTATAGCAGCGCCATACCTCGAACTCCTTGAAGATTACACACTCCTTGAGCATATCAACTTTCACCTACAATTCATAAAACTACAGGACAATCTAACGGCCAAGGAATTTATTTCAATCCTAAGGTTAGATAGTTCCATCAATAAACCAATCAAAAATTTTTCTTCAGGTATGAAGCAGAAGGTAAAATTAGGATTGGCAATTTACTCTGACAGGCCTATTTTACTGCTCGATGAGCCTACCTCTAACTTAGACTCTAAAGGAATTCTTTGGTACAAAGAGGAAGTGGAAAAGGTAAATAATCGAAAACTATTGATTATAGGCTCTAACCAGGAATTTGAATATGACTTTTGTGGGGAAACTATAGATATGCGTATGTGGAAATGAGCTATTTACTATTATTTATGGCTAGGCGGATAAATCTAAACATAACGTGCTCCTCGCCATCCTCATCTTTCTCGTGGATGTTTGCTTCCAGATCATTTATAACCCTTTGACGGATAGAATCGGTGCGTAAGAATTTGGAGGCGTTGGCCTTTATGTAATTCCTTTTTTCCTCCTCTGTGTGCGATCGAAACTCCCTGTAGACTTCCATGATCAACAGACTACAGCGGTTTTCGTCAAGAGCTCTAAATGCTTTACACCTAATTTCAGCAAGCTCTTGGTCTGAAATAATGCAATCTGAATCTGCAATACAAAGATATAGGTAAATGAGATAATGTTCATAAACCCAATTTTTTGTTAAATTTTCATGAACCATTATATGTGTAGGCTAGAAAGGTGATAAAACGTAGATTATTTTGAGAATCTTTATTTAAACCAAAGTCAAATTTCTCGACTCTTCCAGAATTAAACAATACTTTTAACTCTATTTGTTCATTGTGGTTTTAGCCTATATTAAGATTTTATTACACGCCAATGGGTCGCTTAATATTCTCTAATGATTTACGTTTTAGACCAATAAAAAAAACACCCTAGCAAGCTAAGGTGTTTTTCAAAGGTAAACTTAAAATTTATTACATCATTCCACCCATTCCTCCACCCATTGGAGGCATTGATGAACCAGATTTTTCTTCCGGCTGATCTGCAACTACACATTCGGT
>DASVUU010000592.1:0-4523 GCA_036386935.1 Cytophagaceae bacterium
GCCTTTGGATGCTTATTAGATGATTTGTTGCAGTATATGGAGCAAACAAAAAATGGTGAAGGGCGTGCTGGGTCGCTATATAAACTTAGAGACGATTGTTTGAATGAAAAAGTGGCCGAGCGTCCTACTTTTGAGCGGATCCATGCGAAGATCTCTGAAGTAGAAATAGATTACAACCAATGAGATACGCTGCAGGGGTAGGGTAGCAATGACTTTTCAAGTTTTAACTTTCTCCGGTGTTATGTTTTCCAGATAATATGATGATTTAAGATTTATTAATTCTTTTTATTATTATTTTTATATACCATTAATTTTTAAATCTTAATCCAAAAGAACATGTCTAACTATCATTTTGAAACGCTACAACTTCATGCTGGCCAAGAGGCCGACGCCACAACCCTATCGCGTGCGGTACCTATCTATCAAACGTCTTCATATGTTTTCAAAGATTCAAACCATGGCGCCAATTTGTTTGCCCTAAAGGAGTTTGGGAATATCTACACCCGCATCATGAACCCCACAACTGATGTATTTGAAAAAAGAATTGCAGCACTTGAGGGTGGCGTAGCTGCTCTGGCAGTAGGGTCTGGTCAAGCTGCACAGTTTATCGCACTTAACAATATCCTTCAGGCGGGAGACAACTTCGTCTCTTCTTCTTATTTATATGGAGGTACCTACAATCAATTTAAGGTGGCTTTTAAAAGACTTGGGGTAACAGTGAAATTTGCAGACAGCGATAAGCCCGCTAATATGGAAGCTCTCATAGATAGCAACACTAAAGCTCTTTATTTGGAAACGATAGGGAACCCGGGTTTCAATATTCCGGACTTTGAGGCGATCGCTGCAATTGCTAAAAAGCATGATATCCCACTTATTGTTGACAATACCTTTGGGGCTGGTGGTTATTTGTTTCGTCCGATCGAGCATGGGGCAAACATCGTGGTAGAGTCAGCAACAAAATGGATTGGAGGTCATGGCACATCAATTGGAGGTGTAATAGTAGATGCTGGTAACTTTAATTGGGGGAATGGGAAATTTCCACAATTCACTGAGCCTTCAGAGGGATATCATGGAATGAAATTTTGGGATGTGTTCGGAACTAACGGTCCTTTCGGAAACATCGCCTTCATAATCAGGGCGAGGGTAGAGGGCTTACGGGATTTTGGTCCAGCATTGAGTCCGTTTAATTCATTCCTTCTGATACAAGGTTTGGAGACGTTGTCATTAAGATTGGACAGACATGTAGCCAATTCATTGGAACTAGCCACATGGTTAGAGGCACACCCACAAGTTGAGAATGTGAGCTACCCAGGTTTGGCTAGCAGTCCTCACCATACGTTAGCGAAAAAATATTTTAAACGTGGTTTTGGAGGTGTTCTTTCATTCAATATCAAAGGCGACAAAGAAGAAGCGATCGCTTTTGTGGATAGTTTGAAATTGGTTAGCCATCTCGCCAATGTAGGAGATGCTAAGACCTTGATCATCCAACCATCAGCTACCACGCATCAACAACTGAGTATTGATGAACAGACCTCGGCGGGAGTAACTCCTAACATGCTTAGGATCTCTGTAGGTTTAGAACATATAGACGATATAAAAGCAGATTTGCAACAAGCCTTTGAAAAGGTTAAGGCTAGAAAAGGAGCATTAGTATAAGCTAAGACAGGCCGATTCAATATTCTTGGATCGGCTCTTTTTTTACCTCAACAGCTTTATAGTCTTCGGGCTTATAGGTCAACATTTGATGCTTAAAAAACAACCTAGAAAAAGGAATAAGCATAAGTCCTGAAAATGCGAAAAGTAAAAAGGCAATCTTAAGTCCGAAGGCGTGCGATAAATAGACGATCAAAGGCGGTCCGATTAACATACCTACAATTCCATAGGTAGCGATAATAGAAATCGCCATTCCCGCAGAGTATCGCGTAGAATTTCCTGCTAAAGAATATGTCATAGGAATTACCGCTGCTGTTCCCAAACCCACCAAAGCAAATCCAAGTAAGGCTACCCAAAAATTAGTGATAGTCAGTGACAAGAGGATTCCAATTACAACAAAAGACGCACTTAAGAGGTACATCCTTGGCATTCCAATTCTTTCCGTCACAGGATCTGAGGCGAATCTAGAAATAGCCATACAGATCATAAAAGTTAAATACCCAGTCGTAAAGATTTTCGTTTTAATTACCTCCCTAAAAAAGATTCCACTCCAGTCAAACATGCCACCTTCGCATACAGCTGCAAAGAATACCAAAACACCCAGATAAAAGATGTACGGATCAGGTTTTCCAATTACCAGTTTATTGCCTGAGGTAGCCCGATCGTTTGTTATTAAATATCTATAGCAAACTAACGTAATACCTAAGCTAATACTTGATACAATCAGCAAATGGGTGTGTATAGGGACATCCATTGCAATCATTAAAGTACAAAATCCAACACCCAATATTCCGCCGGTGCTCCATAGCCCGTGAAAAGAACCGTTTATTTTTTTGGGAAATAATTTTTGAAGCGTGATAGACTGGGTGTTCATTGAGATATTTACAAGTCGAAGGCTCAATGAAAACAAGCTAATCGCAATAACCAAATGAACTATATTATCTGCATAGCCGATCAACAGTAGAGCTATAGAATTTACGATGAAAGCAAACGTCATCGGAACGCGGCTGGCATATTTGGATACGAGCCAGCCAGAAATAGGTAACCCTATCAATGAACTAATAGGCATAGCCAGCAGAATGGTGCCGAGATGGGCGTCATTTAAATCGAAGGCAACTTTGATCGTTGGTATTCTAGATGCCCACGTTGCAAAGCAAAAACCACAAAGAAAGAAAAAGACTCCAAGGAAAAATCTCTGCTTTTGTTTCAAATCCATAACTTATCAATCTCGCAAATCAAGCAAAGGTTTTAAGATTGTAATTAAAATCACTAATTCATTGTACGCCACTGGCACTTAGTGGTTGTTCCTGTGTTTAGATCTTCTAATTACTTTATTAATATACATTTTAAGATTCTTAAACTGGACTGCCAAAGTCGGGAAACCCATCTGGTTTCCAGGAGAACTGTTTCGCTCGAATTTGTCTAGCCCAACCAGCGCCGCTGCTTCGTGCAGCATGGTAAATGATGAAATCTTGGCCATCGTGCTTCACAAATGAGGCATGGCCCGGGCCGAATATAGTATTTGTTTTGGCAAAGACAGGGTTAGGCTCTTTTTTCCAACAGCTCGGATCCAGTATTTCTCCTCCCGTGTAGGTGAGCTGTCCAAGGCAATAATCATCGGTCCAGCTACCGCTCGCGGAATAAATAATGAAAATCTTCTCACCGTTTACCAATGCTTGAGGCCCTTCATTCACATACGGATATCCCTGCATTTCCCATTCAAGCTCAGGCTTCGAAATCAAGACCCGGTCCGAGGACAAAGTGAAGGGGTCTTTCATTTTTGCTATATAAATATTCTGACTAGTATTTTCATGCTCGTCCCAACCAGACCAAATAAAATATTTTTCACCATTACTAATCAACACTGAGCCGTCTATAGCCCAGCGTTCCGTTGGAATTTCCAGCTTCCCTCTCAACTCATATTTGCCCAAAGGATTCTCCGACAGCCCTTCCAACACGAATATCCTTTCTTGACTAATGTTGCCATTGTAACGGGCAAAATAGATATACCATTTCCCGTCTATTAATTGTAATTCAGGAGACCAAATTTCTTCATGGCAGGGGGATGTGGTCGCCGGAAGTTGCCAGATAGGTATGAGCGGTGCTCTCCCCATCTCATGCAATTCATTAAATTCAGCAATAAGAATAACTTGTTTGGTCCGGTCTACCGTGCAATAATAAAACTTGTTGTTATGAGAGATTACCCAGGGATCCTCACCATCTTCTACTAAGACATGAGTCTGATCACCACTTGGCGGTAATGATCTAGCCCTAGCAGTCTTTATATTAATTTCTGCGACCGTCATGGGCGCGACAGTGGGGGTTTGAAATAAATTCTCACTACAGTTGTTATTCATACCAATTGCAATTTTTAAGGGTCTTACTCTAATTTAAATTCACAAAAGTCCGAAATTGTTCTTTTTCCTTATTGCGTATTTTATCCCAATTAATTATGTCTCTAAGCAAGAGTAAGAGCTTTATGCCTTCTTCAAAAAGCAAGTTTTCAATACCAAGGTTACTTTGTCTACCCGTCCTTCGATCTCTTCATTGTTAGAGGTCAGTCGAATGTTTTTTACCACCTGGCCGCGTTTGAGGTCGCTTGCGCTGCCTTTCACCTTTAAAGTTTTTATCACAATGACTGAATCACCTTCACTGAGTGGAGTTCCGTTGCTATCTTTTACTAATTCCATATTTTTCAGTAGAGGTAAATATTTGTTTAAATGTTGGTAAAGGTATCCCATTGCCTATTAAATTCTTTCATCCACCCTTATAAAAAGGTATGCAATTGTATGATAGTTAAAAGTTGAGGAGAGATGGTGCTTTTAGATTTTTAGGCCGCTGATACCTAACAATTGTATAGGTCTTGGTAG
>DASVUU010000593.1:0-7130 GCA_036386935.1 Cytophagaceae bacterium
CATCTTAGTTTCATAAAGTTTTCCAGAGAATCTCGGTAGGATTGGGTGAGTGAGACAAAAAACGGCTCGGTCTTCCTATAAAACCAATTCTTTTTTTCACTATGCTTTAATAGTTTAGCACTCATCATCGGGCTCAGGGTGAGTGCTACAAATGCCGAAACAAGCACCGATCCAGCGATAACCACACCAAACTCCCTGAATAATCTGCCGGTTAGTCCCTGTAAAAATATTACTGGAAGAAAAACGGCTGCTAAAGTGATTGTTGTTGATATGACCGCAAAGTAAATCTCGTTGGCACCTTCGCGTGCAGCCTCAATGGGGCTTTTTCCTTCTTCGATTTTTCCGTAAATATTTTCTAGCACTACGATTGCATCGTCACATACCAGGCCTATTGCAAGCACAATCGCCATCAAAGTGAGCACATTAATAGAAAAGCCTGCGACATACATGATAAAGAAAGAGGATACAATGGATACTGGTATCGCAAGCACTGGTATCAAAGTGGACCGCCAATCGCGTAGGAAAATAAAAATTATAAGTACCACTAGTCCAAAGGCGATAAACAGCGTCTCCTCAACCTCTGTGATTGCCTTTCTAACAAAGGTGGTGAAGTCGTATCCTATATTTATTTTTATATCGGCAGGAATTTCCTTTTTTAGTATTTCAAGTCTTTTGTAAAACTCGTCAGCAATTTCTATTGCATTGGCGCCCGGCTGGGGCTGCACTGCCACGCCTACCATTGGCTCATTAAATCTTTTCAAACCTGTTCTGGGATTTTCTGCCCCTAACTCTGCGTTTCCTATGTCCCGGAGCTTTACTACACGTGATTCATTTTCTAGAATTACAAGATTATTAAAGTCTTCTTCATTCTCTAAGAGTCCAGAGGTTCGCACTGAAAGCTCTGTATTATCTCCTTCAATTCTACCAGATGGCAGCTCTATATTTTCTCTATTTAATGCAGCTTGTACGTCTAGTGGTGTAATGCCTGCCGCGGCCATCCTTGCAGGATCCAACCAAATACGCATAGCGTATTTTTTTTCACCAAAGATTCTGACATTGCTGACCCCTTGGATGGTCTGTATTTTTTCCTTGATAATATTCGAGGCGATGTCACTTACTTCCAGAACATTCTTCGTGTCACTAGACACCGTTAGGAAAACTAGGGATTCTCCATTGGCATCGGACTTTTCCACAATAGGATTGTCTATGTCTTTAGGCAACAATCTCAGTGCTCTTGAAACTCTATCCCGCACATCATTGGCCGCAGCTTCGAGATCCATTTCCAAGCTAAATTCTACTCGTATAATGCTGACCTGCTCTCGACTGGTTGAAGTGATTTGACTTATCCCATCTATCCCATTCAGAGATTGTTCCAATGGTTCAGTTATTTGTGACTCCATTACATCTGCATTCGCACCAGAATAGTTGGTAGTAACGGTAATAACGGGAGGATCGACAGCTGGATATTCTCTTACGCCTAGGTACATGAATCCCACGATACCGAATATCACAATCAACAGAGAGAATACTACTGCTAAGACCGGCCTAGTGATACTTATGGAGGAAAGGCTCATGATACTGCTTTTTTTATTTTCACGGGAGCACCTGGTTTCAATTGAATAATGCCTGACGTAATTATTGTATCACCTATTGACAGTCCATCGATGACTTGCACGAATTTTTCGCGACGCACGCCTAGCTTTATAGGACTTGGCTCTGCGATTCCAGATCTGTATAGAAATATCTTGTGTCCCCGTATGTCCGGAATAATCGCCTCCGTAGGAATCATAATTGCTTCAAGATTTTTATCTAACCCTAATGTGATGTCGGCAAATGCACCAGGCCTGAGTTTACTCTTAAAGTTTGCGGCAGTGGCTTTTACTTGTAAGGTTCTAGTCGCTTGATCTATTTTGGGGTCTATGGCATATATTTGACCAGTGAATGTGTCATTGAGACCTTGCACTGAAAAACTTATACTTCCAGAATTCATCAAGCCTTGAGAATATTTCTCGGGTAGGCTAAATACTATTTTTACCTTACTCAGGTCCTGCATCGTGGCAATCACATTTGCTGGAGATATATAAGATCCTATACTGACATTTTCCAAGCCGATGACACCCTCAAAGGGTGCTCTTATTTCTGTTTTACTTATCCTAGCTTTGAGGATTGAAATATCCGCTCTCAATATATCAGTCCGGTTTGATGAGTTTTCCATTTCAGCAATACTGATACCGCCTTTTTCAAGCAATGTCTTTTGCCTTCCCTCATTATCGCTGACTAACTTTAGTTGAGAGTAGGCCTTCCTCAATTCGGCTTGCAAATCCTCATCAAAGAGTTTTACCAAAAGCTGGCCCTTTGACACTTTTGTACCTTCTTTAAAATTGACTCTTACTATCTTGCCTGCAATCTCGCTCCTCAATTCAACTTCCTCGTTTGCTTGTATCGTTCCTATTGCATTGATCGTGAAATCAAGCGTATCCTTACCAATTGGAAGAACTGATACTTTTATTGGCGGTCCAATTTTGGATGTCGAAGCGGCGCCTTTTGGGGAAGTATCCTTCTTCTCGTCTTTTTTAAATTTTGGATAAGCAAGTAGGCCAATAATAATTACTACTGCCGAAACTTTAAATATTCCTTTGCCTGAGATTTTCATTCTTTTAGGTGGGTTGCGAAAGCAGAATTAATAAGTTTAATTTTTGTCCTCTAAATTCTTCGTTTTCTCATCTGGCTTCTCGGAATCGGCCTCTGGCTTCTTAGCGTCTTTAAACTCCTTGATTCCTTTACCAATGCCTCTTGCCAAGTCTGGAATTCTCTTTGCCCCAAAAAGGAATAGCAAGGCAAAAACAATGATGAGTATTTCGGGGACCCCAAGGCCCCCGATGAATAGTAGGTTGTTCATGTATTTTAATTATGAAGTACGACCACTAGCCTAGGTACAACCAGGTCGTTTCCAATTATTCCACAACTGTAAACGGTATAATATTTTCCCACTTTTAGAGTAACCGTCTTCGGGCTTTTCAAAATGGACAAAGAAGTGGTGGATTGTGTCACATCAAAAGAATATTCCCCTGGCTTTACACTTGTAAAAGGCCCGGAAGTAAAGGGGCCCAGCCCAGGGGTATCTAAGCCTTTTGAACCGATAAGCACAGAATTTGATGCTGTTTTATAGACAACCTTTTGAAATAATGCCGCTGGACCGTCTGGACCATTTGTAATGTTAAAATTTACAATGGAATCCTTATTTGAGGTTGAGGACGAGTCGTAAGCTAAGTGCACAAATCTAATGTTTGCAGTGAGGCTTGGCTCTATCTTATCTCTCAATAGGATTAATGACTCTTCTTTGTAATTGTTTTTTTCCGTGGAGCCTCGTGATTTGCCATTGTAATAAGTCTTACATGCAAGTACCGTTTGGTAAAAATCTGCTACCAAACCCTGCCCATTTACCTCACTATTGGCTGCACCAGTTGGGGCGATCGCTCTGTATGAAGTCTGGTTTTTATTTGTAGCGTACAGAACTATATTCCCAAATGCTGTTTTTTCGTAGGGCACTGTTGAGTCTCCATATTTAACTCCACTCTTAACCTTTGTAAAGTAAGCATAGTAGTCCAACGAGGAATTTGGCAAGGCATTTAAAAATTTAACGTTAGAATTAAGAGGCGGCCCAACTGGAGCATACCAATCGACTTTGTCTTTTTTACAGGCACTTAAAGTCAAAACAATCGCAGCTGCACTTAGTGCTATATGTAAATTTATATTTTTCATTTCTATATGATTATTAATGTGAATAATAATTATTTAATGGTAGCAGAAAGCCTTATAAAAGCGAATCCACCTAGAGATCCATTCTGAACGCTGCCATTGTAAACCGCTCGTCCGGCTTGTGTAAGAGTATAGTTTTTCACGGGATCAGCATCCCCTATTTTCTCAGGATAGATATCAAAAACATTATTAGCTCCGATCGTTACTAGTAACTGAGGAACAATTCTGTAACCTACCGAAACATCAGTTATCCATATTGGATCAAATGTTTGGTAATGAAATCCACTGCCAAGGGTTGAGGCAACGGTTGCTTTGCCAAAGTATACTGTCCTTAACATAGAGGTAAATTTCCCAATACTGTAAATGCCCATAATGGAATGCTTCTGCTGAGGAACCTGTGTGGTCAAACGAGCCTTCTCGATCTCGCTGATAACAACATCTTGTTGACCTTGTAGCAATGGTGGCGTATTTATTTCTCTAATCATCGTCCTGCTTAGGTTGCCAGCCATTATTACACTAAGATCACCCACTCCTACCGGTAGCTTGTAGCTAAACGTTCCTTCTATTCCTTGTGTCCTAGTATTCACCGCGTTGAAAAAGAAACTTGCTTCGGTAGACCCTGTAGCGGTCAGTGCGGCACGTAAGTCTGCAGGTATCGTTGGACTTGAGGCTGCAAACCTTCCGGTTATTATAATTCTATCTTTTACGTCTACATTGTAAGCATCGAAGGTGATTTCCATTCTAGGAACCGGTTGAGATGTGATTCCTATAGTATAACTCTCCGACCTCTCTTGCTTCAATTTCGGAATTCCTAAGGCCCTAGCAGCTGCACTTACGTTACTGGCTGTCAATACATCAGTAGCTTGTCCATTAATGAAGTTTGTAGAAACCTGCGTGAAATAGGTTTGAGCAAGATCTGGTGCTCTAAAACCACTGCTTGCAGACCCTCTAATACTCAAAGCATTTATTATTTTGAAGCGGGTAGAGACTTTCCCTGTGAGAACTTGACCAAAGTCTGTATAACTTTCGCCCCGCACCGCAGCAGAAACGAGCCATGCTTTAGTCAATTCTAATTCTGTATCGAGATAGGCGGCGGCATTAGCTCTAGAGGCTTTCACTGCATCTCTCACTGAAAAGCCTGGGAAGACTTGCGAGCCTGGAGCAAGCGCGATCGGGGCGGTTGTACCTGACGGTTGGAGGTATTGAAAACCTTGAGCAGAAGTATCCACATTGAACCTGGTTCGCTGCCCATAGTTAGCAGTTGAGGCATCTTCCCCAGCAACAACGTTATAGGTCTCTACCCTATACTGAGCCCCGTAGGCAATGTTAAGTCCATTAAGGACATTTGGAAATAATCTAGTCAACTCAAGACCGGTAGTATTCATGCTTGAGTTGAAAGAACCGGCATCAAACGTTCTTGGACTTGATAACCCTAAGGATACGTTGAATGAGTTTTCAACCCTTATTCTAAAATCATTTTTCCCGAATGCATTATAAAAATCAATTTTCCATTTATTTATTTCACCTTTTAACCCCGCAGTGACCGACCTGTCATGTATACCCATCACTATCTGGGGCAAATAGCCATCAGGTGTTATCTGGGAAATATTTCGATCTTGCCCGGGATACCTGTATACACCCGTGTTCTCAGTCCTTCTGAAACTCAATCCTCCAAACATATAAAATTCTGCCCCCTTTTGTAATGGAATCCCTACGTTGAAGGACGTTAATCCATCCTGTTGTTTATGCGGAGCACTTCTAAGGTTAAAATCCCTTCTGGTTTTACCCTGCTTTGCCATAATCGCCTCGTCCATATCTCTAGTATAGACTGCGTTGTATGGAGAACTGCCGCCCCCTGGGCCATATATTTGGTTTTGGTATTCCCCTGCGGTACTAGTGATTCCCCGTGTTCCGAATTCACCCGTTACATTTGCATATCCCTTATTCCCTATATTAAACCCGTAGTTTGCATTAGCTCTTGTGGTCACTCCGTCGCCCAAATACAAGACGCCTGTTGTAGCGCTTGCATTGAGTTCGTTTGTCGTCTTCTTTAAAACAATATTTATAACTCCTGCTATGGCATCGGAACCATATTGTGCCGAGGCCCCATCTCTCAATATCTCAATTCTCTCAATGGCGCCTGTAGGAATAGCATTTAAGTCTGTCCCTACCGATCCGGCTCCGTTACCTCCTAGATTTACCAGTGCACTTTTGTACCTTCTCTTTCCGTTCACTAACACTAGCACATGATCTACCGACAGCCCCCTCAATTGAGCAGAATTAACTCCTGATGACGCATCGCCGCCGCTCGTAGGGCTAGAGTTGAACGAAGGTGCAACGAATTGGAGAATCTGTGTGACCGTTACTTGAGGCGCAGATTGAAGGAGTGGTTTAAAATCAATCACATCGACTGGCACCGGGGATTCTACCTTTGTTCTGTTTGCATTCCTGCTTCCTACAATAGTGACCTCCTCCAACTGCTTTGAGTCTTCATCCAAAAGAACATCCTGATTGAGGCTCCCAATTACAGGAACCTCTTTTTCTACAAAACCTAAATAACTAAAAATAAGCACAGCGCTATCTCCAGAGTATGTAATGCTATAAGCTCCATTTTCATCAGTACTTGTACCGTTAGCGGTTCCTTTTATAGAGATAGAGACACCGGCCAAAGGAGCATTGTCCTGCGATGCCTGCACTTTACCTTTCACACTTTTTGTTTGAGCGTAGGAAGTATGGAGTCCCCAAAAAAATAAACTAAGGTACAAACAGCATCTAAAGCTGTAAATGGATTTTCTAAAAAAACGTTTGAGAAAATTTGGCTTGAAGTAATTAGTAATCATTAATTCCATATTTAGGTGAATAATAAGGTAGGGAATGCTTTCAAATAATAATTTTTGAGGTAGGAGACCTGAAATTTTCAGGAGCGGAATTATCAGAAGTGGAAATTGTATCAAGGTCAGAAACTTCGAAGTTTCTATAAATGTATTCAAGTAACTTTTACATCATAGGCATCATATTTTAAGCTTTTTTAATATAGCTCAAATTGCATTATTATAATATCAAAAAAAAGTGTTTATATAATTATTTGAAAGTTTTTAGATTAAAAATATTTTTTATAGGGTTAAAAACGTAGTATTCATAGGTATACAAGGCGAACACAACCACCCTGGTGAATAGTAAAATCCGCTTACATATATAAGGTGTAACAAGCTGCATTTTTGCACTATTACAAGTTTAATCACATTTTAAATACAAAAAATGCTATATTTAAGATTTGTACCTAGAATTTATACCTATTTCTATGACTTTATTCATTTTATTTGAAAATGAGGTTAAATTTTTAACTACTTTTCTAGCTTTTATGTCGTTTT
>DASVUU010000594.1:0-2551 GCA_036386935.1 Cytophagaceae bacterium
GAGATGTATGTGGAATACGGATTTTACAAGGAAAAACTTATTTCTTTTACTAAAAAAGGAAAAAGCGGCGCAGAAGAAATCCAAGAGATGATGAAGAACCTTAGGAGCAATCCTCCTCAATATTTGGCAGGATCTCAAGTGGTAAAACTATTCGATTATGCATCCCAGCAAGAGACGCACCTTGTAAGAAAAGAACAAACTGAGATAAAACTTCCTAAGGAAAATGTATTGCAATTTTTGACTGAGGATGAAAGCTTAATCTCTGCAAGACCGTCAGGAACCGAGCCAAAAATCAAATTTTATGTAAGTGTCAATGAGCCGTTGGGATCCATTGGTGACTTTGATTTGGTGAATGAAAGATTGGACAAAAAGGTAGAAATGCTTTTGAAGGATATGAATGTTTTGTAATAACTTTTGTTTATGATTGTCTAAGCTAGCTCTGTTGGGCTAGCTTTTTTTATTTATTATCAGAGTAAAGGGAATAATGGAAACGAAACAAATCCTAGATTTTTTAAAGAAGTTACAAAAGAATAATAACAAAGAGTGGTTTGAGAAAAATAGGGATACCTACGAAGCTATAAAAAGTCAATTGAAGGAATTTGCGACAGCCCTTATTGAAAGCATCAATCAATTTGACCCCTCCTTGGGGCCTCTAGAATCAAAAGACTGCTTATTCCGGATAAACCGAGATGTGAGATTTTCAAACAACAAATCTCCATACAAAACCAATGTCGGGATGTACCTAGCGAGAGGTGGGAAAAAATCAAAATATGCGGGCTATTACCTACACCTTCAACCTGGCAATGAATCTTTCATTGCAGGCGGCTTATACGTCCCAGAGGCGGAAGATCTAAAGAGGGTAAGGGATGAAATTGACTATGATGCTGCGGACCTCCTGAAAATACTGAAGAGTAAGGCATTTGTAAAGTATTTTTCCGAAATAAATGGTGATAAATTAAAAAACCCACCCAAAGGTTATGCAAAAGATCACCCCAACATTGAATTGCTAAAACACAAAAGTTTTGTCATGTTTCATAGGTTGAGTGACGATCAATTGCTGTCCAAAGACCTTTCGAAATATTGTCCAGAGGTTTTTAAGCAAATGACGCCGCTCAATTCTTACTTTAACAGGGCATTGGATGGAGACCTTTGAGTAAATAAGCTTATCGAAAATCTCCTTCGCCTGAGTCGATTTCATAGGCCTTCATACCATGTTCGCTGAGGTCTAGACCATCCATCTCTTCTTTAGGTGTTACCCTCAGACCAATTATTTTATTGATAAGAAAGAACACTAAATATGACAAGATAAAAACGAAGATTCCAATTGACGCTACTCCAATAAATTGACTTTTTATTTGATCGTTTCCAGCTTTATTGCCGAAGAGGCCGACTGCAATAGTCCCGAAGATACCGCATACCAAATGTACTGACGTCGCACCAATGGGATCGTCTATTTTGAACTTGTCGAAGAGCAAGATTGAGAAAACAACCAGGAGCCCAGATATAAGTCCAATTATGGAGGCTTCTAGAGGACTCATAAGATCCGCGCCGGCCGTTATAGCCACCAATCCGCCTAAGACTCCGCTTAATAGCATTGTTAGATCAAAGGTACGGGTAGTGAAATAAGTAGTGAGCATTGCTCCAATTCCCCCTGATGCACCTGCTATAAATGTGATCACAATCACTCGTGCAATGACATTACCGTTTGCCGATAGGTCTGCTGCTCCATTGAAGCCTATCCACCCGAGCCATAATAAGAAGACGCCTATAGTTGCCAGTGGCATGCTGTGTCCTGGGATTGGATAAATCTTGCCTTCAATATATTTGCCTATACGTGGACCAAGTACCATCACCCCCGCTAGTGCAGCCCACCCTCCCACTGAATGAACTATGGAAGCACCTGCGTAATCATAAAATGGTGTAGATAAAGTATGAAGCCAGCCTCCTCCCCATTTCCACATGCCAACTACTGGATATATAAATCCTATGAGGAAAAAGCTGAATATCATATATCCGCTCAATTTTATTCTTTCGGCTACGGCACCCGCTACTATTGTTGCTGCGACAGAAGCTACCAAGGCTTGCATAAGAAAAAACGGCCAGGAGATATTTGAATCAAACAGTTTTGTGCCGGAATCAAAAAACATATTGCCCCTAAAGAAGCCAATAAAGTGTCCTGTGAATTCTTCACCAGGATACATTAAACTGAAACCCCAAACGGCAAAGATCAGGAGTGCAAATATTAGCGTAATCGTATTTTTAAATAGGATGTTGGTTGCATTCTTCGCTCGTGAAAGTCCAGCACCGAGCGTAGCAAAACCAAGGTTCATTATAAAAATGAGTGCGGTAGCTACTATTATCCAGATCCCACTTGCAGATAGAAGGTCCGGCGACTCTACTAGATTCATAAAAAATTAATTAGATATATTAAAGTGCAGCACTGTCTCTTTCTCCTGATCGGATTCTTATCGCCTGTTCAATATTAGAGATAAAAATCTTACCATCCCCTATTTCTCCAGTTCTTGCGCTGCCAAGAATACAATTGGTGATG
>DASVUU010000595.1:0-1694 GCA_036386935.1 Cytophagaceae bacterium
GCCCGGGGCTTCAAATGAAAATGCAATGGGCTCATCTGTCGATACAATCAAATGAATGTGATTGGGCATAATACACTAAGCACGTATGTTCAAGCCTTGGTGCTGTTGACAATAGGCAGCACTTTCTACAATGATTTCTCAAAATATACAGCGAGCTAATGTCAACCCATTCTACCACTGGAAAGGCTACAAATGAATAGCATATTGGTCTCTAGTTTTATACCCGCATCTGCCATAGTAAAATAAAAATAATCTAATCTCTTTGACTGCACAACCAATGTCAGAGACACTAATTTTCAATTAAAATCCGTAGTGGGAAAGACTACGGATAGTGGGAATTTTTTTAACAAGCCGGGCTTCACTTGTCTCGAAAGAAAATAGGATTGGCTTTCCTCTATTGCTTTAAATCCGTGGACTGAAAAATATCCGAGGACTCTTATTACCAAGGATCCTGAAACTACCCATTGAGTATTCTCTGCTTCTCGAGAGTCGTTGTATGTTTGAGGGTGTATGCCAATATGGCTAAACGTATTATGTTTGATATCCTGCACCAACTGAATGCTTGCACCAGCTTGATGATATCCGGGATAGGTAGATTTATATGGATGAGATAATTTAAACTTCGTCGAATCCTGTACAAAACGGGACTGAAGGAATCGAGGAAAGGTAGTTCTTTCAATTTATTGCCGGAATGAAGGTGATCAAGTAAGACTTTTTTAACAAAATCGACAGATGATTTTGTAAATCTTTCATCAAGGCTCTGTTTTGTAAAAACCGTATCCTCATTGCAGCTAAGCTGCACCACGTGGTCATTTAAACTTTGTTTGCCTCCCGCAAAACTTCTAAATAATAATGTTTGAATAAATTGAATTGAAGATAACTTTCTACGCCGTTTACAAAATCCTGTCTCTCTAGCTATGGCTTCTACCTTTCGCGAATCCAACTTTTCTTCAAAATAATTTTCAAGTGTTCGTACGGTTTTATTATTCTTCGTCTGATTCAGGAGGTTGCCCTTAACCTGACGGCTATGGTTAGGAAATGAGGGCCATTTGTGGGAAAAAATTATTTCTCCAATTTCTGAAACGGATTTGAGATACTGAGTCTACATCATACTTAAGAGAGTAACTAGGAGCGCGTATGAAAGCAGCTTTATATTTCGCATTGCGATGTAAGTCAAGCTGTCATAATATACGTAAAGAATTGATCAGTTAGCTGCATATTAACTATGGTTATTAAATACTTATAATTGCAAAACCTAATACTATGCTTATGAATATTAGCTTAATCTGTTGTTACCTCTTTTTCTAAAGACCTTACTATGAAAAATACAATAGTCCGAAGTGTCATATTATTCACATTATCCTTACCTGTTATCTGCCTATCTCAGAATTATCGCCAGGGGCTAAACAAGTTTCCTATGGACGCTGATATAAATAAGCCTTTCATGCCTAATCAAAGGATGAAAAGCGAGTTGGCATTTAAATTGGACACCCTAGTAACATTTAGTGTTGATGAGGGACAGGAAATATCGACTATAAAATTTTTTCCCTCATATTGTTAAAGCCCCCAAAATAGTCGGACGAGATTACACTTAAAAATTAGTAATTTATGTCCATGAAAAGAAGGTTTAGTAAAGAAGAAAAAGTAAAGATTTTAAAAGAGTCAGAGACAAAAGGTGTTCAGGTAACTCTGGG
>DASVUU010000596.1:0-6813 GCA_036386935.1 Cytophagaceae bacterium
AGGGTCTTTAAATGAAAGATGAGCTGTGGTAAAATTGACATTGAATAATGTATCGGATTTAAAATAGATAGAATCCATTTCAACCTTTGGGAGCAAAGTCGATTTGGAATGGACCTTTTGACTATTTGCCGCGTCAGTGACGGTAAGTAAATAAACTTCACCTTCCTTCCTAGGTAGTATATTGCTAAAATAAATGCCTGGGTTTATAGCTGACTTCTGCAAGGTATCCGTCTTCCCTTCAGATGAAACAATTACCTCAGCATCGGTCACCGAAATTGCTCTTAAGCCGCTGTCAGATATTGACGGGCAACATTCAAGTGCAGCAACACTTCTGGTCACCGCAATCACTATCCCTCGGTCTGGTATTAGCTGGCTAGATATGACTAACTTTTCAGGAGAAGGGGCGACCTCTATTTCTAACGGCTTGGGGAAACATCCGACAGAAAGGGTTAGCATCCAAATAAAAGTGCGATTCAGGGGACGAAGCATTTTTCCTAAATGAACTGATTTAGTCATAGACTGTCCCTTTAAAATTTGAAATTATAAGCCACAAAAGGAAGGAAGCCGAACAATCCCGGCTGATTATAAATATACTTAGACCCGTTGTAAAGTAGATTGATTGCGTAGGGTGAGGCCCTATTGTATACGTTGTAAGCTCCGATATGATATTCACTTTGAAACTTCTTCCCAGGTTTTGATTTGAATATAAAATTAACATCTAGCCTGTGACTGTCTGAAAACTTCAATGCGTTACGTTCGGGGTAAATTGGAATGTAGTCTACGTCACTGCCAGAAGGGTGAAAAACAATATAGTTACCAATAACAGGTGTAAATCGAGAGCCGCTTAAATATATCCAATTGGTGGAAAAAGAAAACCTTTTTGTGAATTCGTATGACAATACAATTGAAAAATTATGCCTTCGATCATACTTAGCAAAAAAAGGTTGCCCATTATTTATTTCTTCAAATTTTCTGGTAGACCAAGATAAGGTATAACCTAGCCAACCCTTTATTTTTCCGAATGACTTTTGTACAAGGCATTCCAATCCATAAGCCTTCCCGTGTCCAGTTACTACAAAATCCTCAAAATTATTGTTTAACGCCACCTCGGTGCCCTCTTTATAATCTATAAGCCTCCGCATTAACTTATAATATCCTTCTATTGTGACTACAGTCTTCTTTTTATTCAAGTCATAGACATACCCCAGCGCCACTTGATCAGAAACTAACGGTTTTACTTTTTGAGAGACAGGATACCATAAGTCTGTAGGCAACGATATTGAGGAACTTGATACAAGATGCATATATTGAAGCATTCTAGCGTAGCTCAATTTCAAAGAGGATCTGTGAGATAACCCGTATTTCACTGCAGCTCTAGGCTCCAGCCCTGCATAAAATTTACCAGGAACATCAGTTCCTGATACTCTCAATCCCATATTTACTCGTAAAGTGGAATTTAAGTCTATATCCGCCAATCCGTAGAACGCATATTCCTGGTTACTTAGCTTATTCGATCTCTTGCTTGCAAGAAGTTCTTCCACATCCTTATTTGATCTTATTACATTGGGCCTAAACGCATGTGAAATAAGGCTAAATCCAAATTTATACTGTATGGTTGTACTCTTGTACCAATCAAAGTCTGCCTTCAACCCCAAGTCTTGAATTCTAGACCCAATAAATAAAGAACTTGAACGTGCTTGTCTTTCTATGCTATATCTAAATCTTGTATTAATAAGCGAAACATTATAAAATAATTTGTCACTGATAGTATGGTTCCACCGTAAAGTAGTTGTGATGTTTCCAAATACAAACCCAAAACCTGCGGTGGGTCCGGTTGTATCTGTTCCATTGGCTCTCAAGACGTCATTTCCCAAATAAGAACTAAGGTATACTCGATCTTTAGCAGTAATTTTATAGTTGATTTTCGCCGTAAGGTCATAGAAATAATATGGGACGTTATTTCCCGCCAGCTTAAATATCTGGTCGATATATGAACGTCTGCCGGTAACTATAAACGAAACCTTCTCTTTTGCGATAGGCCCTTGAATTGTAAGGCGCGATGAGAGAAGTCCTACTCCACCATCCACTTCATATTCCTTCATGTTTCCCTCCTTCATCCTTACGTCTATCATAGAAGACAGCCGTCCGCCGTAGTTCGATGAAAAACCGCCTTTGACCAAAGAAATATCCTTCACCGCGTCGTTGTTGAATACTGAGAAAAAGCCGAATAAGTGCCCAACATTGTACACAGTCGCTTCGTCCAGGAGGGTAAGGTTTTGGTCATTGGCTCCTCCTCTCACATACAGGTCTGTACCACCTTCGACGCCTCGACCAACACCAGGCATAAGCTGTATCACTTTCATAATATCTACTTCGCCTCCAAGTGATGGGGTGTTCGTTATACTTTGTGGATTAATTGTGATTACACTCATTTTAGGGTCATGGACTATCGCACTTCCATGAGAGGACTCTATCACCACCTCATTCATTTCGCCAATGGTCTCCTCTAAAGAAACATTCAAAGTGGTCCTCGACTGCTGTGAAATAGCCTTAGTCGTTGTTGCAAAACCTATAACCTCAAAAGTAAGCGTCAAGGAATCACTGGTGGGTAGAGCGATGGAATAAAATCCATAGGAATTCGTGGTGGTTCCCATTCGAAATTGGGGATTATAGATATTCACTCCTATCAAAGATTCCCCATTTCTCTTTCCCGTAACATAACCACTAATTACGATTTTGTTTTCGCTCTCACGCCTTGTTTTTTTTGACAGCACAATCTGACTTCCAAAAAAATTGTGTTTCAGGTGAGTAGTTTTGTCTATGTAATCAAGAAGAGAATTTAGCGTGTAGGCGCCTGCTTCAATTGCAAATACTTTTGTTTCGGAAACGTGATCATTGCTATAAGAGAAATCAAGATGATGTTCCTCTTTCAGATACCTAAGAAATTCCTCAAGATTTCCTGTATATTTCTTTATTACTAAAGGCTTGGTCAATACATCTTGTTGACAGAAGCTGTTGAATTGCAGCAAAAGCATTACCATAATAGAGAGTATTAACCGTGAGAAAAAATTTCCTACGGGAGGTAACATTTTGATTCTAACAACCCTTGCCATTGATAGTAACCCGATCGTCATGAATTTTGTAATCAATACCCAGCATTAGCTTTAGCAGGTGCATCGATTCTTCTAACGTTAGCTTATCAAAAGTGCTAGACAACTTGCACCTATCGAGCTTGCTGTTTTCTACCTGAATTTCAACATTGTAATGTTCCTCAAGCGCATCTAATACTTCTCGAAGCGGTTTCTTATTGAAATACAATATACCAGTCTTCCATGAGAGATAATTAACACCTGCCTGGGTTTGCTCGATAGTCCTAGTCTCTTCATTGTAAATTCCCTCCTCTCCTTTTTCCAAGAGTACTTCCTCACCCTTTGTACTTTCTGTGTTAAATGCTACAACTCCCGTCTGGACCGTCACAACAACCTTCTCATGGTTACATTTAATATTAAAGGATGTGCCGACTACACGAATCATTGTTTTTCCAGAATAAATAATAAACGGGTGGTGCAAGTCAGGTGATATTTTAAAAAAAGCCTCGCCCTCTAAAATTATTTCACGTGTGTGGCCATCAAATTTGTTGGGGAAGAAGACTTTGCTGTTCCCATTTAAATACACGATAGATCCATCACTTAAAAAAATCGAGTCTCTTTCTTCAAAACCAGTTTTCCTTTTCTCAAACGAGATCTTTTGCATAAGATGAGCCTCATTAGCTCTATAGACGCCAAAAATAATCGCAAAAGCAAGAATGAGTGCGGCGGCTATTCTTGTAAAGTAAGACCCAATCCACAACAATTTGCCTTGAGGCCTGGCATTGTTTATCAAGTTTGGCTTTAGTTTTTCCCAAGACCTATCTACATCCAGTTTGGCATCGGCTGTATCCCTTTTGATGTTCCATACTTGCTTTAGCTCACCAAACAGCTTTTTGTTGGCATCATCTTCTCTCAACCAATCTTCGAATAAAGCCATTTCGCTACTCGTAAGTTCTCCGGCTAAATGCTTAGCTATTAATTCATAAATATTTTTTTCCTTTTTCATAAGGCCTTACGTCAATTGAATAGACTGGTAGTTAAAAAGTGGCGGCATTGCCGCCTGTGAATGTAGGCGATCGTGGATAAGACGATAAAAACAAAAGCAACCCCTAAGACCCGGGAAAATAATTCTTTAATTATATTCACCTGTCTGAAGATCATATAAGGAAAAAATATATGATTACAAATTGCTCCCAATGTGCACCGACATAATCTCTTATTTTTTTAAGTGCTATACCCATTTGGGTTTCTACTGTTTTGACAGAAATATTTAACGATTCAGCGATTTGCCTATATGTTAGTCCATCCTCCCTACTCATATTAAAGATCAATCGGCATCGTTCGGGAAGACTATCAAGAGAAATTTTTAGGGTATTCTGAAGCTCAATATATTCCATCGCATGTTCCTGTGCGCTATCTCCCTCGATATTCGCCGCGTTGTCAATCGCCGAGTGAGCAAACTTCAATTCTTTCTTTATGTAATCTAAAGATTGGTTTTTCACAGCAGTGTACAAATAGCTCCTTAAGGAGGATTGAATTTGAATGGTTTCCCTTGACTGCCAAATTTTGATAAAAACATCATGGACAACTTCCTCAGCAACATCTTTTGCTTTGACAAATTTTAAAGAAAAGCTATACAGCTCCGAACTAAAGTATTTAAAAAACAATTCATATGTTTTTAAGTCACCCTCCCTTAACCCTAATAAAAAATCTTTTTCTTTAAACTTTTCCATTGTGTGGATTTTCCCCAATGTCGAAAGGACATAAAATTCGGAGTTTAACCAGTTTTAGAGGAATAAGTTGCAATAATAAGACAAATCATGATTTTATCTACAATGCCGTAGGACAGGAAGTTATTTTGCAAACCATTTTTCTATAAAGGGGTATCACAAATTAGCCATTCAAGCTTCCCCTTGAACATCTTATTTTGAAAGACTCGATAAGCCCTACTTGTAAGTTCCTGCACGTTACATTTTGGATTAACACCGGACTAAAAGGATAGCTAACAGCAGAATTAATTAATAATAAAATTAAGTACTTTTAATATTAGACACTACCTTACCAAGGTGACGCTGCCGTTTAGGGATGAGCTCTTTTGCGAACGGCCAACGGCTTTACTTTCATAAGTCACTACCCAAGGGTAGACACCACCTGGCATGTCTTGATCCAAGTATCTACCATCCCAAGGTTTATATCTATCCTTTGTTGTATAAACAACCTCTCCCCACCTATTGAAAATTTTCATCTCAAAATTTTCGAAATGATCTCCAAATATTTCGAATTGATCGTTCGTGCCGTCACCATTTGGTGTAAACGCTTGGGGCAAAAATATCCGGGGCGGACAATAGGCAACTATGTGGACCGAGTCAGCAGATGAGCAGAAACCAGCGGTTAACGTAACTTTGTAAAAGCCTCCTTCATTGATCTGTATGGTATCACTGGTTGAGCCGTTGCTCCACAAATAAGAGGGCGCAAGCCCGGCCGATAACTTTATTTCTCCGTCGTCAAAACAGTGTACAATATTTCTTTCGTTGAAGCGTGCACTAGGAGTTGAATTAACACTAACAGTCACGGTGATTGGTGTAGAAATACAATTTGGCCTGTTTACCGCCCTTACTTCATAGGTAGTAGTAGATCTAGGACGGACCATGATAACATTGGATGTTTCAGCTAATCCAGTCCATTGATAGGTCTCGCCACCTGAGGCTGCAATCACCGCAGCATTGCCGTCACAAATAGGGTCAACTGGAGTCACTGATACCACCGGAAGCGCCTTTACTGTCAAAGATTTTTCTACAAAATTAACACAACCGTTTTCATCGGTGGCTGTATATTTGAAGGTGTAGTTGCCGGCTGTATTTAATGGAAAGCTGCCGCCGGCCCACACGTTTCCGTTATTAGAAAGCGTTCCACCTGCCGGGTTGGTGCCCGTGATACTAAGCGATGGTTCATCTGCACAGTATATAGCTTTATCAATTCCCAAAATTTGTGGCTGTGGGAGCGGATGGACTACAACAATAATTGTTGTATCGTCGATACAATTGTCGACGCTAACCGTGTATTTGATGGATTTACTCCCTGCAGTTTTAGAGGTAAAAGTATTTGTCCCAATAAGTGCATCAGAGGTACTGGAAAAAGCTCCATTGCTGTGAGATCCCGCTAAAATTATATCCGGTGAATTCAAACACTGCCCGTTAGAAGGAAGTCCCGTAAAGCTGGCTACTGGAACAGGCTTAATTTCCAGACTGACAGGTCCTTTGTTTGTGCACGCCGAATTAGTTTTACTAGTTACAGTTAGTTGATATGTTTTCGTAATGGGTGATGCCGTATTGTTCGTCGCCCGTATCGTCACTTCATTGCTTGTTGGTGTACTTATGTCCGGAGAGGGGTCCCATGTGTAATTGAAGTTGCTGTTTAGAGGCACTCCAATGGTAGCCGCCGCACCTGAGCAATATTGTTGATTGGTCATTGTCACCGAAGGTAGGTCGGATACATTAACTATTGTGTCTGCTGACCCTACGCATTGGTCATTAGACGTGAATGTCATATTTATTGAATTATCACCTAGCTTAGCTGATCCTGGATCGAACTTAGTCACAACAGTGCTACCAATTTTGAATTCAAATCCTCCTCCTACAAAACCTGGCGCATCCCCAACTAGATCTATTGGGGCATCTCCTTTACAGAAAAATGTATTAAGAGACGTGAAAACAGGCTTTGGTTT
>DASVUU010000597.1:0-8891 GCA_036386935.1 Cytophagaceae bacterium
AGTTTATGATGCTAAACTAAAAAATGACTTCGGTTTTGTAAATGACAACATAGTCATCCCCTCTACCGATCCTAAGCATGCTAAAAAGGACCTCAACATCTTTGCAAGGGTAAAAGATTATTTCCCACCACTTACGGAGGAAGAAAAGGCCAATGCTCCAAAAATATTAATAGACCGAACCGCCCATGATTTTGGCAAGCCAGTCGGTAATTCAAAACTTGATACAGAGTTTGAAATAACTAATACAGGGAAGCAAGACTTAATATTAAAAAAGGTAAAGTCCGACTGTGCCTGCCTGACAGCAAAGCCTGATCGCTACATCATAAAACCGGGTGCAAAAACTAAAATGAAGATTGTATTAGATCCGACGCAACCTGCCGTGACAGACTTGAAAACGATAACTATTTATTGTAATGACCCGTCTAATGCTATGCCGACTTTGAGTATTAAATCGGAGCTGCGAAAAAAATAGAGAGCTATTTTTGAGATATTTCAATAAAAGCGAACAATTTTTGCTAAAATGTTATTTAACAATTAAGTTTGCACGACTATAATGGGAAATATACTTATTCATACCAACATTCTTTTTACTCCTTTTGCGATGGGAGCAGGTAGAATATTACCCTTCAGTCCCAGGCCCTAGGCCGCTTCAATCTATATTTTACTTACGCGGTAAAATTCTTCCACTTTATACTCCAATATTTAATTTTCAGGGACTTAAAACCCGGAATAAACAATTATTTAATTATTTATTCATTAATACCCCAGTTTTAGAAAAAAAATGTCTGAATTTATAGTACAGGTTGCGGGCGAACAACATCTTACACTTGCTGAATCCATCTGTAAAGAAATGGAGGAAAGTGCTAAAATCCGCGGAACTGGTATAGCAAAGAGAAATCCTGAATACATCAGACAAAAGATGAAAGAGGGAAAGGCCATTGTTGCTACAAAGAACGGTGTCTTCGCAGGTTTCTGCTATATAGAAACTTGGGGCCATGGCAAGTATGTTTCAAATTCTGGACTTATTGTGTCACCGGAATTTAGAAAGGATGGCTTAGCTACGAAAATTAAGGAAAAAGCCTTCGCTCTTACGCGTACCAAATATCCCGATGCCAAATTATTCGGCTTGACTACCAGTGCGCCAGTGATGAAAATCAACTCTGAGCTTGGATACAGACCTGTGACCTTTTCAGAACTTACAGATGACGAAGAGTTTTGGAAGGGATGCGGAGGCTGTATCAATTATCCTATTCTCATGAGTAAGGACAAGAAAATGTGCTTCTGCACCGGCATGCTATATGACCCTGCTGAAAAACAAAGAAAGAAGTGGGATTTCATGAAGAAGAGCAAGCTATTTGAACGCTGGCAGCAATTTAAAAAACTACGCCTTTTGAAAGGCTTCGTAAAGGATCCTGTCAAAACTTTTGCCAGCCTTTTTAACTGGCGTCCATTATAATTTTTTATTCAGGCTTCAATTTAATTGAAGCCTGAAGTTTTATTGATAATTTAGCTTTTTATATTAACCTATTTAGCATGAGCAAACCTAAAGTTATTTTGGCCTTCAGTGGCGGACTAGATACCTCTTATTGTGTAAAATATTTGGCAGAAGACAAGGGGATGGAAGTGTATTCAGCAATCGTGAATACTGGCGGTTTCAGCAAAGAAGAATTAGAAGAAATTGAAAAGCGTGCATATAAGCTAGGTGTTGCTAAGCATACTACGCTAGACGTTGTAGATAAATATTATACAGAATGTCTTCGCTTTTTAGTTTATGGCAACATTCTGAAGAACAATACTTATCCTTTGTCGGTCAGCGCGGAGCGTGTGTTTCAGGCTTTGGCAATTGCAGCCTATGCAAAGGAGCAAAATGCAGAATATGTAGCCCACGGAAGCACTGGGGCGGGAAATGACCAAGTAAGGTTCGATATGATTTTTAACATCATTGTTCCTAACGTCCAAATTATCACTCCAATCAGAGATATGAAATTGTCTCGTGAGGCAGAGATAGAATATTTGAAATCCAAAGGTGTAGTTCAAGATTGGACAAAATCACAGTATTCTATCAATAAAGGAATATGGGGAACCAGCGTGGGAGGCAAGGAGACGCTTACCTCAAACCAATATCTACCAGAATCAGCTTTCCCGACACAAGTCACTAAAACAGGGGAAGAAGAAATAACACTTACATTCACAAAAGGGCAGCTAACGGGAGTAGGAAGCGAAACGTTTCAAAATCCTGTTCATGCAATACAAAAGCTTCAAGAAATAGCCGCACCTTACGGTATAGGCAGAGATATACACGTGGGAGATACTATTATTGGTATAAAGGGAAGGGTCGGTTTTGAAGCCGCTGCTCCCGTGGTAATCATAAAGGCGCACCACGCGCTAGAGAAACATACGCTAACCAAATGGCAACTATATTGGAAAGAGCAACTTTCTGGTTGGTACGGAAACTTCGTTCATGAAGGGCAATTCCTAGATCCTGTAATGAGAAATATAGAGACTTTCTTAGAAGATACTCAAGCAAATGTAACTGGGTCTGTAAATGTTTTCCTTGCCCCTTATAGGTATCATATCGTAGGGATACAGTCAGACAAAGATTTGATGTCTTCCAAATTTGGAAGCTATGGCGAAATGAACAATGCATGGTCTGGAGATGATGTAAAAGGCTTTGCTAAAATATTCGGAAACCAAACAATGATTTATCACAAGGTCAATTCAGACCAAATTAATTAGTTGACAACAAAGATGACAAAGGTTAGAATTGGTATTGTTGGTGGTGCAGGTTATACAGGAGGTGAGTTATTGCGGATTTTAGTTAATCATCCTCATGCAGAAATTGTTTTTGTACATAGCAAAAGCAGCGCTGGGCAGCCTATATCAAACGTTCACTCTGACTTGCTGGGATCAACTGATATACATTTCTCTTCGACTTTACAGGAAGACATCCAGGTATTATTTCTATGTGTCGGACATGGTGACGCACAAAAGTTTCTTAATGAGAATCCCATCAAAAGTGAGATTAAAATAATAGACTTAAGCCAGGATTTCAGACTAACAAAAGAGGGTAATGATTTTGTTTATGGCTTACCAGAGTTACAACGAGAAAAAATTAAGGTGGCGAACCATCTAGCAAACCCAGGCTGTTTTGCAACTTGTATCCAATTAGGTCTATTGCCACTTGCAGACAAGTCCTTGCTAACATCAGATATACACGTTTCCGGCATTACTGGGTCTACGGGAGCTGGACAAAGTCTTTCTGAAACATCTCATTTCAGCTGGAGAAATAACAATATGTCCATCTACAAGGCTTTTAACCACCAACATTTAAAGGAGATAAAGCAGAGTTTAAAGACCCTACAGTCTAACTTTGAAACAGATATAAACTTTATTCCTTTCAGAGGTAACTTTGCTAGAGGTATTTTTACTACGCTTTATACAAAAACCAATGCTTCAATGGAGGAAATTAAAGCATTATACAAGGCCTATTACGCCAATCATCCTTTCGTGCATGTTGCAGAGACTAATCCGGACTTAAAGCAGGTCGTCAATACCAACAATGCGATCGTCTACGTCGAAAAGCATGAAGACAATCTTTTGATTGTAAGTATGATTGACAATCTCTTGAAAGGCGCATCTGGACAGGCTGTACAAAACATGAATTTGATGTTTGGCTTGGAAGAAACAGCTGGTTTAAGATTAAAAGCAATTGGTTTTTAATAACAGAATAAGTTTGATTTAAACGTTTTATCCTATGAAAAATTTCGACGTATACCCGCTTTTTGATATTGAGCCTATTAAGGCTCAAGGATCCTATATTTGGGACAAAAAAGGTGAAAAGTATCTTGACCTCTATGGAGGGCACGCTGTTATCTCTATTGGTCACGGCAACCCATACTATGTGGCTAAACTTACGGAGCAATTAAATAGGATTTCTTTTTATTCTAACTCTGTCATCATTCCCATGCAAGCCGAACTGGCTTACAAACTAGGAGAGCTGTCTGGATACAATGATTATAATTTGTTTCTTATCAATTCTGGCGCTGAGGCGAATGAAAATGCGTTAAAGCTCGCGTCATTTTATAACGGTAGAAAAAAAATAATAGCCTTTACGAAAGGATTCCATGGGAGGACTTCTTTGGCCGTTGCCGCTACTGATGGAGCATCTATGCAAGCTCCAGTCAACAAAACTGATAATGTTATTCTATTGCCATTCAATGATCTGGAAGCACTTGAAAAAAACTTTTCGAGCGACGTTAGTTCTGTAATCATTGAAGGAATGCAAGGAGTAGGAGGGGTACAGGTTCCTACAGATGCTTTTCTTAAAAAAATTCAAGAGCTGTGTGAGAAACATAATGCTGTCTTTATTTTGGATGAAGTACAATCCGGCTATGGGCGCTCAGGAAAGTTTTTTGCACATCAGTATTCAGGGGTAACTCCGGATGTAATTACAATTGCAAAAGGTATGGGTAATGGATTTCCAATCGCGGGAATGCTTATTAGCTCAAAATTCAAGGCAGTACATGGGATGTTGGGTACGACATTTGGTGGAAATCATTTGGCATGTGCCGCTGGTATTGCTGTTTTGGATGTAATCAAAGATGAAAACCTAATGGAAAACGCCCTGACTGTCGGTGATTATTTCTTTCAGGAACTAAAGAATATGCCCGGTGTAAGGGAGCTAAGAGGAAAAGGTTTAATGATAGGCTTAGATCTAGAAATCCCTTCGGCGCCTGTTAGAAATGAGCTTTTGGAAACCCACAAAATCTTTACTGGTTCTTCTTCGGATAAGAATACGATACGTATTCTGCCTGCACTTAATATAGGTAAAGCCGAAGCGGATATTTTCCTTACTGCATTCAAACAGGTAATGGAAAAATCGTTGGTAAAGTCTTAATCATTTAATTTTTATTTCCCTTATCACTAAGAATGAAAAACTTCACTTCTGCCAAAGATGTTGACAATATAAATCTCCTCATAAAGAGTGCATTGGAGCTAAAGAAAAATCCATTTGCAAATTCCACATTAGGCAAAAATAAAACGTTGGGGTTGATTTTTTTAAATCCTAGCTTACGCACTAGACTTAGCACCCAGAAGGCAGCCATCAATTTAGGAATGACCGTAATGGTGATGAATATGGATAAGGAGGGTTGGGCACTGGAAACTCAAGATGGCGTTGTAATGAACCACAATACGGTGGAACATATTCGTGAGGCTGCGGCTGTTATGGGTGAATATTGTGACATCATTGGCGTGAGGGCGTTCCCTAGATTGGTTGATAAAAACGAAGATTATTCAGAGGACTTTTTTAATAAATTTATCAAGTATTCAAAGGTTCCTATTGTAAGTTTGGAGAGTGCGACCTTGCACCCATTGCAATCGCTTGCAGACGTAATTACCATCTATGAGACGAAAAAGGTAGAGCGACCAAAAGTAGTGCTAAGCTGGGCGCCTCACATCAAATCTTTACCTCAGGCCGTAGCAAATTCTTTTGCGGAATGGATGACTCGTTCAGATGTTGATTTTGTGGTAACACATCCAAAAGGTTATGAACTTGCCAAGGAGTTTACCAACTCTGCCAAGATTATTTATGATCAAGACAAGGCGCTTGAAGGCGCTGACTATATCTATGTGAAAAACTGGTCTAGCTACGAGGATTATGGAAAAGTACTTTCTCTGGATAGCAATTGGATGATTACGAATGAGAAACTGAAACTTACCAACGATGCCAAAGTGATGCATTGCCTTCCAGTAAGACGAGGCATTGAGTTGGCAGATGAAATATTGGATGGACCGAATTCTTTGGTAATACAAGAGGCTTCTAATAGGGTGTGCGCCGCGCAAGCTGTGCTAAAGGATATTCTAGAAAATAATTTTTAATCGTTGCTTCCTACTGTTATTATACATGAAAGAGCTGTATGTTGTAAAGATTGGCGGAAACGTAATTGACAATGAAGAAAATCTATTACGTTTTTTACAAGATTTTAGTAAAATAAATGCCCCCAAAATCCTGATTCATGGAGGTGGAAAAGTAGCGACGGAGATTAGTAAAGGCTTAGGAATCGAGGCTGTCATGGTAGATGGTCGTAGGATAACGGATGCCGCCACTTTGAAGATCGTGACAATGGTCTATGGTGGATTGATCAATAAAAGTATCGTCGCCAAATTACAGGCTTACAATGCTAATGCCATTGGCCTAACGGGTGCAGATGCAAATATTATTTCAGCCACAAAGCGGCCCATAAAAAATGAGATTGATTACGGCTTTGTAGGTGATGTAGAAAAAGTAGACGGTAAGATTATTTCAAGCTTTATTGAAAATAAATTAATTCCTGTTATCGCACCTTTGACCCATAACGGCCAAGGAGATATTTTAAACACCAATGCTGATACAGTAGCAAGCACAATCGCCACAGCACTATCGTCATTGTATAGCGTTCATTTAGTTTATTGCTTTGAACTGAAAGGAGTTCTTAGAGACATCAATGACAAAGACTCTGTTATATCGGACATTGATCAAACTACCTACGAGTTGTTAAAAAATGAAGGTGTGATTGCGAAAGGCATGATACCAAAGATGGACAATGCTTTTGAAGCCATTCAGTCAGGAGTCAAAACCGTTAGGATCTGTCATGCAGATGAGATATTAAGTATTTCTGATAATACAAAACAAATAGGGACTACTCTTTTTTCAAATAAAGAAATCTCTCATTAAATAAATTAAGGCCAAGCCTTATAGAATATGGACCATAGCAATAGAAAGAAGGATGCCATTGAGCTCCTAAAAGGTTTGATCAGAATACAATCTTTCAGCAAAGAGGAAGATAAAACTGCTCAGTTGATCAATGACTTTTTTGAACAAAGAGGTATTGCTACACACAGAAAGAAAAATAACGTGTGGGCATTCAATAAGCATTATGATGCAAATAAACCTACCATCCTTTTAAATTCTCACCATGATACAGTAAAGCCAAATCCTGGGTATACAGTCGATCCTTACAATCCAGAGGTGAAGGATGGAAAACTATTTGGTTTAGGAAGTAACGATGCTGGAGGGTGTTTGGTATCGTTAATAGCCACCTTCTGTCATTTTTACGATAAAGAGGACCTCAAATATAATTTTGTCATTGCGGCTACCGCAGAGGAAGAAATATCTGGGTTGGATGGGCTAGAGTTGGTAGCACCAGATCTGGGGCCAATTGACTTTGCGATCGTAGGAGAGCCTACACAAATGGATATAGCAGTAGCAGAAAAAGGCTTAATGGTGTTGGATTGCACAGCCAAAGGTAAGGCAGGCCATGCAGCAAGAGAAGAAGGCGACAATGCTATTTACAAGGCAATAAAAGATATTTTATGGATCACAAACTATAAGTTCGAAAAGGTATCGCCACATCTAGGTCCTATGAAGATGTCTGTAACTATTATAAATGCTGGGTTCCAGCACAATGTAGTTCCTGAGACTTGTTCCTTTACTATTGACGTGAGAATAACAGAAATGTATCAAAATGAAGAAGTTTTGAAGATTATTGAAGATAATATTTCGTCTGAAGTAAAAGCTAGGACGATACGTTTAAGACCATCATTTATTGACAACGACCATCCATTGGTTTTAGCAGCGATTAAGCATGGCGCGCAACCTTATGGTTCTCCAACTACTTCTGATCAGGCGTTAATTCCTGTACCGTCCGTTAAGATGGGCCCAGGAAAGTCAGAGCGTTCCCATACAGCCAATGAGTTTATTTGGCTAAGCGAGGTGGAACACGGTATTGACCGTTACATTCAGGTCTTAAATGAGCTTGTGTAAGTAGTAATACCATTTGGAATATTTTAACGAGTACATAAATGACTTTAATTCTTAGTTAAAGTCATTTTTTAATTTACTAATAAACCTATATCACGCATGTCGAAACTGTGGCAAAAAGACACCGAAGTAAATAAAGAAATAGAAAAATTTACGGTAGGGAAGGACAGAGAGTTGGATATGTATCTCGCAGAATTCGATGTGCTCGGATCCCTTGCCCATACTACCATGCTACAAAGTATTGGGCTTATTGAAAAAGAAGAGCTTCCTATTCTTAGAGGGGAGCTGCTTCATATTTTGAAAGATATTAAGGAAGGTAATTTTACAATTGAAGATGGCGTAGAGGACGTTCACTCTCAGGTTGAAATGTTACTTACTCAACGAATTGGTGATATTGGAAAGAAGATCCATAGCGGCCGTTCAAGAAATGACCAGGTATTATTAGACCTAAAACTTTATACAAGGCATGGAATTGAAAAAGTGGTAGAAAACACAAAAGCACTTTTTGACTTATTGATTTCTCAAAGCGAAAAATACAAGGATTATCTTTTACCAGGATACACGCATCTTCAAATCGCAATGCCATCCTCGTTTGGTCTTTGGTTCGGAGCTTATGCAGAGAGTTTGGTAGACGATATGCAGATGATGCTTGCCGCTTACAAAATTGCCAATAGAAATCCATTGGGCTCTGCTGCAGGTTATGGGTCATCTTTTCCTTTGAACCGTCAGATGACTACCGACTTGTTAGGATTTGATAGTATGAACTATAATGTAGTTTATGCTCAAATGGGAAGAGGTAAAACAGAAAAGAATGTTTCTGCAGCACTCGCGTCTGTGGCGTCTACATTGGCTAAGATGGCCATGGATGTTTGTTTGTATATGAATCAAAACTTCGGATTCATCACCTTTCCAGACAGACTTACTACAGGCTCAAGTATAATGCCTCACAAAAAGAATCCTGACGTGTTTGAGCTAATAAGAGCGAAATGCAACAAGCTTCAATCGTTACCTAACGAGATCGCTTTAATGACTAATAATCTGCCGTCAGGTTACCATAGAGATTTACAAATAATAAAAGAAAGCTTTATTC
>DASVUU010000598.1:0-6556 GCA_036386935.1 Cytophagaceae bacterium
TCCTTTGGAGTCAACAAGGTTGTATAGTCCTCTGAGGCTGGTCGCATTATACTTGGCTGGAGTGACACCATCAGAAGACAAATCTTGCACCATGTTGATAAACATTTGGGCCTGCGGCTTAAGCTCTCCTTTGTCCGACCAAGCGAGCTGGAACTTTCTTCTGGTGTAAAATTTAAATAACTTTTTTCGGTGATCCTCATAGGAGGGATTTTGCAATAAAAATTTTTCTAAATATGCACTGTCAATGGATTCGGCGGGCTTCTGTGAGAAAAGGCCAGTTGAATTATCGGAGTTTTTGTTTTTTTTATTGCCGCAGCTACAAGAATAGATTACAAAAAAATAGGCAATAAATGGAGAAAGCAGCCATTTATACCAAATGCTTTTCATCATGATAATATATTGTTTATATAACAGTAACTGATATTATCACTCTATGTTATTAATTTAATCTGGAGATGAAGCAAAGCTCCTCTTTGAATGAGACTTTAACTTTTTATTCTTGTGAATTTGCTTCGAGGTGTGTTTATTTTTCTTATTTAACGCTCGCTCTAAAGCAGTGGCTCCCTTACGATTTATTTTCAATAATTTGGTTGGATAATATATCACTTTCACGTTTGCAAAATAATAGCTGTCATTCTTAAAAATGTTGATAGAAGAACCTAGGGAAGTGTTTGTATTTAACTCACCAGTTTTGGGGTTGAACTGTTCTCTAACATTGTCCAACCTATCTGTAAAGGCTTGCCTATAGCCACATTCTACGGCAACATCCGTAAATTTTGCAACCTTTATTTTCACTCCCGCACCAATTGGAAGAACTACTGTCGCACCAGGTAAGTTGCTTTGTACAATTTTCAGGTTACCAGAACCGCTGCCGTATTGTGTCAGTTTTGGGCTATAATAGGTGATTCCTAGGCCTGCAAACAGGTAAGGAACGTTACTTTCTCTATAAATAAGTGACTTTTTACTTTTGAAAAGGTCGTATAAGAAGACCGTAGAAAGCTCAGCATTATTAGATTTGAACTCCAGCCCATTGATACCTCTAAAGTTATTACCGCTTAATCTAAAATAATTTAGCTCAGATCTAAAGCTAAATTTGTAGTCTAGTCTATAAACGACCCCTACACCTCCGTTAGGTCTGAATGAAGCACTTTGCAAATCAGGACTTATTTCTCCCTTATATGCCCCTACTCCCCCAGTCGCTATATATCCAATTCTATTCTTTTTGAATTTTTGGGCGCTTGCAGAAATTGATATAAGTAATAGAAAGGAAACTACTAAATAAGGGGATTTTATAATTTTCATATAACTGATAGATATACAAATATAGGAGTAATATTAATTTTGTCTAATTTTTTATTTAAAATTAATTGTGATCTCAATGCTATTTTGATGAAGTATCAGCCCTTTAGCACCAAATTGACATTTATTAAGATTAAATAAGAACATTATTATCTAGAAATAGTACAAATTAGCTGTTGACCTCTAAATTGGATTATATTAGAAACTAATTAATTATAACCCAGCCCATCTTATTAGGCTAATACTAAAACTGATGATCAGATAGATTGTTAAAAGGGATATTTTCCTCCCTAAATGGTATTTCGTCCATTCTATGTTTGCCAAGGTAAGGCTGGCCGGCGTCTACCCACGCCGTAAACCAAATGTCGCCCACCATTTTAATCGATGCTTTTATTCTTTTTTCCACCTGTGAATTTAAAAGATAATGATAAGTTTTTGAGAAATCAAACGAATAGACTTTAATCGTAAGTCCATTTCTTTCTTCAAAGCTGAATTTTTTATCTGAACCGAATGTTTGAGACAGTTTTTTTTCGATCGACAAAACAGAATCTAATGCTTGGTGTGAATGATAAACCGCGCTCCACACACTACCTTGGACATCATCTAGGTAGGATGCGTTGCCTAGGAATAAATCATATTCTCCAAAAAATAGCTCTGGCAATCTACTTTCCCAGAACCCATGTATGCCATGTTGGTCAGTAAATTGTCCGTTGTAGTTGTAAGTGGTATGCAGAGGGACATGTGCGTCACTTATGTAATGTCCTATTTCAGACGAAATTTTAAGTATTCTCTCTTGATCTCTATTTTTAAAGGCCTGTGTTAATTGAAACTTCAGTAAATAGATATGCCATGGCACGATTCCATAAAGCTTCAACGTATCTTCAGGAAATTTTTCTAATGCCTTATTCCAATATTTGGGCATGCTAAATCTTACCGAGTCGTGATATTTATCTAGGTCTATAAAATGTCGACATCCCTCCTCTTTGTCTATGTACCTCCTTTTATCAGGGTTTATGGCAGTTTCGGAGATGTACTCAATATTTATCTTATAGAACTCTATTATTTCAGGAGGAAGCGTAAAGACAGCTAAATAATTTATTTTTTTGTGGGCAAAAAATCCCCAGCTAAAAGATTGAGTATAAAAAAAGGTTGCAAGGACAATTAAAAAATAACGCATAAAAAAAAGGACCAATCAAATAGATTAGCCCTTATTAAATATTATACTAATTCTTTCTTCAAAACTTTTACCATCGTTTCCCCGATGTTAGCTGGTGAATCGACTACGAAAATTCCGCAGTTTCTCATTATTTCCATTTTTGCCGCAGCAGTGTCATCAGCACCGCCCACAATTGCTCCCGCGTGACCCATTCTTCTACCGGCTGGAGCAGTTTGACCAGCGATAAAGCCTACAACTGGCTTTTTATTACCATTTTCTTTGATCCAATTAGCAGCCATAGCTTCGTAATTTCCTCCAATTTCACCTATCATAACTATAGCTTCAGTTTCTGGATCATTCATAAGAAGCTCAATAGCATCCTTTGTAGGTGTTCCTATAATCGGATCTCCTCCAATACCGATTGCCGTAGAGATTCCAAGACCCGCTTTAACAATCTGATCAGCTGCTTCATAGGTCAACGTCCCAGATTTCGAAACTATTCCAATTTTACCTTTTTTAAATACGAAGCCTGGCATAATCCCAACCTTGGCCTCACCTGGGGTAATCACACCTGGACAGTTTGGTCCGATAAGGGTTGCTTTTTTCCCTTTTAGATACTCTTTCGCATAGATCATATCCTTCACTGGGATCCCTTCGGTAATACAGATAATTACTTCTATGCCAGCATCTGCTGCTTCCATGATCGCATCAGCTGCAAAGGCAGGTGGTACAAATATGATTGAAACATTTGCCGAGGTTTTCTCGACTGCTTCTAAGACTGTATTAAAAATGGGTCTTTCTAAATGCATAGAACCACCTTTGCCTGGAGTCACGCCACCCACAACGTTAGTTCCATACTCGATCATTTGACCTGCATGAAAAGAACCTTCTGTCCCCGTGAATCCTTGAACTATTACTTTGGAAGATTTATTTACCAGAACACTCATTTTCTAAAAATTTAATTAACCCTACAAAAATAGAAATATTTATGGGTTATCAAAAAGTATCAGTGTTTAGGAAGAAAGATAGGGGGCAAATCGTTACCCCCTATTTTTTAAGCTTGAGCAGCCTTTTCGTTTATCACGTTAACTGCAAGTTCAGTCAATCTTAGATCGGTCGCTTTTTCCTCCTCTAATGTGAGTACTAAAAGATCTAAAATCTCCTTATTCCCCATCATTTTAGCCAAGGTTGCCAACGTACCATAACTTGCAATTTCATAGTGTTCAACCTTTTGATTAGCAGCTATAAGCGCAGCGTCTAAAAGCTCCGGATCAGCTATCTCTTCCATCACTTCTTCAGCTTCCGTAAGCAAACCCTCCATAGCAGCGCACTTTTTCCCGCGAGGTGTGATATCTAGAATTTCCGCTACTTGCTCCAGGCGTTCCTTTTGTATTTCAGTTTCCTTTAAATGCTGTTCAAAGGACATTCTTAGTTCTTCAGAATTAACCCTTTTCGCCATTCTTGGAAATGCTTTGATCAATTGACTTTCGGCGCTATAAACATCTTTCACCATATCGGTAAAGAGGTCATTCATTGTTTTTATTTTCATGTTTTTGTTTTTGAGATACAATTTCATAACTATCAGTAAAAATGTTTGTTTACCGCTATTCTTACTTAGGTCAATTTTTAATAAAGAAGCTTGATATACAGCCCATTATAGATATAGTTTTTTAAGAATTTTAAAATCTTTACTTTTGATCGCAGAACTAAACATTAGACATGACATTACTTAAAGGAAAAAATATTTTAATCACAGGGGCTTCAAAAGGAATAGGCAAAGCCATTGCCATCCAGTGTGCCAAAGAAGGCGCGAATGTGGCGTTTACTTTTTTATCTAGTATTGAAAAAGGTGAGGCTTTAGAGAAAGAAATTGCTGCATTAGGCGTTCAAGCTAGAGGGTATAGATCGGATGCATCAGAATATGTAGCTGCAGAAGAATTAATAAACAACGTATTAACAGACTTTGGCAAATTGGATGTGCTTATAAACAATGCCGGTATCACTAAGGATGGATTGCTAATGAGAATGTCAGAAGAGCAATGGGATGTGGTTATTAAGACGAATCTAAAGTCTGTATTCAATCTCACAAAGTCAGCTATAAAACCTTTTATGAAACAGAAATCTGGATCTATAATAAATATTACTTCTGTCGTTGGACTAAGAGGAAATGCTGGACAAGCTAACTATTCAGCATCAAAAGCAGGGATCATTGGTTTTACTAAGTCCGTGGCCTTGGAGTTAGGCTCTAGGAATATCAGATCTAATGCTGTGGCGCCTGGCTTTATTGAAACGGAAATGACTGCAGACTTAGATCCAAAAGTCGTAGCAGGTTGGAATGAAAGTATTCCATTAAAACGTGCTGGTCGACCAGAAGACGTCGCTAATTGTGTTGTGTTTCTTGCTTCTGACCTTTCAACATACATCACGGGTCAGGTACTTCAAGTGGATGGTGGTATGCTTACTTAAAGATATTTGTGAATCAGTTCCAATTTATATTACAAGAATCTCCCTGGTATGTGCTCCTGTGTTTGTTAATCGCAGGAGCTTTTTCGTACTATCTGTATGAGAAGAAAACGCCTTGGACTAAAAAGCTTAACTATTTCCTAACTGGACTAAGATTTCTGCTATTTTTTTGCGTTTCTTTTTTACTGCTTTCTCCGTTAGTTAAATTTTTCAACAACATTCTAGACAGACCTCAGATTGTAATAGCAATAGACAATTCTCAATCTATTACCCTTTCCGAAAATCAACAGGAATTAAAAAGTCTTAATTCGACGTTAGGAGCCCTTACAAAAGAACTAGAAGAAAGTGGAATCGAAGTAAGTTTGCAAACCTATCAAGGTAGCCAGCCAACTGAAAAACTCGAAGATTTGCGGTTCAATAGCCCTGTTTCCGATATAAGTGGGCTACTCAGCACAGTAAAAAATAACTTCACCAATAAAAATTTATCCGGTGTAGTTCTTATCTCCGATGGGATCTTTAATCAAGGATACGATCCAAACTATAACCAATATACCTTCCCTATTCATACTATTGGACTAGGTGATACTGTCCAGAAAAAGGATTTGAATCTAAAATATATAAAAAATAACAAGATAGCATATACAAAAACCCGCTTCCCTATTATAGCTGAAATCCAACATACCGGATTTAAGGGAAAATCGGTGGAAATACAATTAGTTCAAAATGGAAAAGTTCTTGAAAAGAAAGCAGTAAATGTCTTGAAAGATGATGGAATAGAATCTGTAGAGTTCCTAGCCTCATCTGAAGAAAAGGGTTTGCAACGTTATACTGTCAAGGTCCAAGAATTGGCGGGTGAATTTACCACGACAAATAACATTGGCAGTGCCTATGTTGAAATCCTGGACTCAAAGGAGAAAATTTTAATAATTGCATCATCTCCCCACCCTGATATTAAGGCTTTAAAGTCTGCCCTTTCTACTAAAGAAAATTTTGAGGTGGATATTCACATCCCTGGAATTTCGCCTTACTCCGATGGAAGATATGACTTAGTAATTTTACATCAGGTGCCTGATGTTATGGGAACCGGGAGCTCCTTGGTTGAAAAGATTAAATCAAGCGCCGCTAGCTTGCTTTATATGTTAGGAAGCAAAACCGACCTAAACCAATTTAATAACCATTCAAGCAAACTTAAGATTTCTGGAAGGCAAGGTCAAAAGGATTTGGTCAGCCCCCTTATAAATGGATCCTTCGGAAAGATCAAGATTGAAAACGGCGCCGAGGCGGCAATAAATAACTTTCCTCCAGTCTCTGTGCCGTTTGGAAATTATGGTTTTACAGGTCCGGCCCAGGATATTTTACTTTACCAAAAGATCGGTTCGTTACTAACACAGAAGCCTTTACTTATTTTAACAGAGGCTTCTAACAAAAAAATAGGCGTTCTAGCGGGTGAGGGGATTTGGCAGTGGAGATTGCGGGAGTTTCAAGCCACCAAAGGAACAGCAGTTTTTGACAAACTGATCACTGATTGTCTGCAATACCTATCCAATAAAGATGACAAGCGCAAATTGAGAGTGTTCCCATTGAATTCTGAGTTCAATGATTCTGAGTCTGCAATACTTGAAACTGAAACCTATAATG
>DASVUU010000599.1:0-5355 GCA_036386935.1 Cytophagaceae bacterium
TTGGGTAGGAACCTTTTATCCAGAGAAGTTCAAGGCTTCCTTGTTTATGGATTACTATCTCAAATTTTTCAATACCGTGGAGATTAATAATTCCTTTTATAAGCTACCTAGTCCAGAGACATTCGAACTTTGGCGTAAATCCGTGCCGGAAGACTTCCTTTTTATCGTGAAGGCAAGCAGGTTTATTACCCATAACAAAAAGCTCCTGAATCCAGAAAGTTCATTTGAAAGATTCTGGACTAATGTAGTTGCTTTGAAAAACAAGCTGGGTATAATACTATTTCAGCTGCCTCCCACTTGGAAAGTTAATCGGGAACGCTTCGAAACTTTTTTGAAAGCTCTTCCCAAAAAGCACAGATATGTATTCGAATTCAGAAATCCCACCTGGTATGATGATGGCATTTATCAATTGATGGAAAAATATAACATAGGATTTTGTATCTATGAATTGAACGGACATCTGTCCCCGGAAGTCGTTACTGCAAATTTTGTATATGTGAGGCTTCATGGACCTGGAGCAAAGTACCAAGGGTCCTATGACGATGAAGCCCTAACAATATGGGCAGATAAAATTTCAGCATGGAAAAAAGATGGCAAAGACGTGTTTTGCTTCTTTGATAATGATGAAGAAGGGTATGCGGCGTTTAATGCAATAAAAATCAAAGAATTATTACAACAATAAGTTTTGGCTACTATAACCTCGTTTTTTACGCTATGCGCTATCAAATCACAAATGGAGCAACTTTAATGTTAATTGTTGCTCCATGCTCCTAAATTGCTAAATTTGGCACTTTATTAATTGGTTTTCCGTCAACATGGTGAAGCATACACATTCTGACAAGATAAGTGCCGCAGGACTTCTAATAACACTGGGGATAATATACGGTGATATTGGTACCTCACCTCTTTATACAATGAGGGCTATCATAGGTAAGGAAGTCATTACGCCTGATCTAATATTAGGTGCTTTGTCTTGTATATTTTGGACGCTTACTTTTCTCACCACAATAAAATATGTGACCCTTGCTTTGCGAGCGGATAACAATGGTGAAGGTGGAATATTTTCCCTGTTCGCCCTAGTTAGAAGGCGGAGCCCTAAGTTGGTGGTGGTTGCAATAATAGGTGGTAGCGCTTTGTTGGCTGACGGTATTATAACACCACCTATTTCCGTCTCGTCCGCTATCGAAGGATTAAAAATTCATAATCCAGATCTAAAGACAATCCCTATTATCATAGGAATAATCGTTGTATTATTTATTTTTCAAGGTTTTGGCACAAAGTCTATTGGACGAGCTTTTGGTCCGATCATGACCGTCTGGTTTATCATGCTGGCAATATTAGGAGTGAACCAAATAGTCGACAATCCTGCTGTTTTCAGAGGCCTCAATCCCTATTATGCCTATAATCTTTTGGTAAACTATCCAGGAGGGTTTCTTCTTCTTGCTTCGGTATTTTTATGTACCACAGGAGCGGAAGCCTTGTACTCCGACATGGGGCACTGCGGCCGGAAAAACATACGACTGACATGGATGTTGGTAAAAGTCGCATTAGTCTTAAATTACTTTGGACAAGGTGCTTGGCTCCTAAAAATGAGTGGACAACCGCTAAATGATAAAATACCCTTTTATATGATCATGCCTGATTGGTTTTTCTATTATGGAATTACCATCGCGACGATGGCCGCTGTCATTGCCAGTCAGGCCTTAATTACAGGCTCATTCACATTGATCAGTGAGGCGATACGTTTAAATCTTTGGCCAAAAGTTAAAATAAATTATCCCACCATATTAAAGGGGCAAATATATGTACCCAGCATCAATTGGCTCTTAATGTTTGGATGTATTGGGATAGTACTATACTTTGAAGAATCTAAAAATATGGAAGGTGCTTACGGTCTCGCCATAAGCCTTACCATGTTGATGACCTCAATATTGTTGGCGTTCTATTTCACCTACATAAAAAAGATACCAATCTTGTGGGTAAGCCTTTGTCTATTGATTTATTTGTTTATCGAAGGCGCTTTCCTTTTTGCAAATCTTCATAAGTTCACCCATGGAGGTTACGTAACACTGCTCATTACCATAATTTTAATTGTCGTAATGTGGACATGGTATACTGCTCGAAAGATCAAAAACAGACTTACAGAATTTGTAAAGTTGAAAGACTATTACCCACTGTTAAAAGAACTAAGTGGGGACTTAACGGTTCCTAAATTTGCTACTCACTTGGTGTACCTTACTAGCGCAGATAACCCTCACGAAATAGAGTCTAAAGTTATTTATTCCATTTTCCAGAAGCAGCCAAAACGGGCAGACATCTATTGGTTGCTACATATTGACGTGTTGGATGAGCCTTATACCATGGAATATAAAGTAGATACGCTTCTGCCTCATGATGTAATCAAGGTTGAATTTCGCTTAGGCTTCCGTATTGAGCACAGGATAAACCTGTTCTTTAGGAGGGTAGTCGAAGACCTTGTTAGAAACAAAGAGGTAGATTTCACAAGTAGATATGCTTCGCTTAATCGAAGAAATGTAATTGGAGATTTCAGGTTCGTTGTGTTAGAGAAACACTTGAGCCATGACAACGACTTGCCAAGGTATGAACAATTTGTAATGGACGTCTATTTTCTTCTCAAGCACTTTGGCCAATCCGAAGCGTCAGCATTTGGACTCGATACAAGTTCAGTAACTATTGAAAAAGTACCAATGGTAATTTCGCCTTTAGAAAAACTATCGTTAAAAAGAATTAGATAACTTATAGCAATTAATCTTTTACAAGGCCAATTCTTAGTGAGTTGGCTTTGCTTTTAGGTGTCTATCCAACGACCAAGGCCTTCACATTCACGAATTCCCTAATTCCTTGTGAAGAGAGTTCCCTACCATAACCAGAGGTTTTAATTCCTCCAAAAGGCAATCGCGTATCAGACGATACGATCTTATTTACGAATACTTGGCCGGCCTCTATTCGCCTCGCTATTGCCTCACCCTTGGCAATATCCTTTGTCCACACTGATGCGCCCAAACCGAACTTAGTGTCATTTGCGATACTTATCGCCTCGTCGTCATTACTTACCTTTATAATAATTGCCACAGGTCCAAATAGTTCTTCGTGGTAAGCAGGCATACCTTTCCCCACATTGGTAATAATGGCAGGCTTGAAAAAGTTTTGGTGCGGACCTGTAATAAATCCTCCTGTGATAATTTCCGTTCCCATAGCAACACTTCTTTCAACTTGAGATGACAGGTTTTCCAATAGATCTCGTCTCGCTAACGGCCCTATATCCGTAGTCATCTCCATCGGGTCCCCAAGTCGCATAGATTGAAAGATGTCCTTTAATTTTTCAACAAATTCATCAACAACTGATTCATTTACAATAAATCTTTTTGCTGCAATACAACTCTGACCTCCATTTACCAATCTAGACTTTGCCGCTGCTAATGCAGTTTCCTCAACATTGGCGTCTGCCAATACTAAAAAGGGATCGCTGCCTCCAAGCTCTAATACAGATCGTTTTATATACTTTCCAGCCAGGGAGGCAACGTTAGACCCTGCAACTTCACTCCCCGTCACTGAAACTGCCTGGACCGCTGGATGAGAGATGAGTTGTTCAATCTTTTCTGGGTTTATGAGGACAGTATGGAAAACCCCCTTAGGAAAGCCAGCTTCATTAAAAAGCTTTTCCATCGCTAAGGCACATAAAGGCACATTTGATGCATGTTTCAAGATGATAGTATTTCCAGCAGCGACGGAAGGGGCAGCGCATCTAAAAAGCTGCCAGAATGGGAAATTCCAAGGCATAACCGCTAGTACCACTCCTAACGGTTGATAAACGACAAGGCTTTTTGTAGAGTCTGTTGTTACATATTCATCTTGCAAAAACCTCAAGGCTTCGTCTGCATAATACCTGCAAACCAATGCGCATTTTTCAATTTCTAAGAGGGCTTCACGAATTGGCTTCCCCATTTCAGAGACAATAAGGGAGGCCAGATCATCCTTCTTCTTCAGCAAAAGGTCGGCAAGATTGTGAAGTAATTTCTTTCGTGATTCTATGGTGGAATTCTTCCATTTCAAGAAAGCTGCCTGGCTGCTTTCCAGGATCGCATTTATCGCATCTTCTGTATAAGGCTCAAATTCCGCATTGGTTCTGAGCGTAAATGGATTGATTGATCTGATCATTAGAAATATGGAATAGTAGTAGGTCTAGAGTAGTCAATATCGGTAAAATTATAGAAGTACTTAGTTCTCTCGAACAATTGTAACGTTTGTTCGTCGAGCCTATATGCAGTAGGGTAGTATGTGAGTAGAATTTGAAACATATTAAAAACCAAATGTTCATTTTTAATTCTTAATCCAATTCCATATCCGGGATAGAAATTCTTTTTATCGAAAAGTTTGCTCTGGTTGGCAACCCATCCAAAATCGGCAAAGGCCAAGAGACCAAGTTTAAATCCAGCAATATTAAAATATGGGAAAACGTCAAATTCCAAGTTTACCACCATTTTAGTTTTGCCTGCAAGCAGACCAGAGCTTAAACCTCTAAATCCGCTTTCACGATCTAGTGTTATTAATCCTCCGTTATTGATGCCTTCTGTGTACCTGACGCCGATAAATGTCCTGTGCTTCCACTTGCCCCAATTCAGTAGCGGAGTATAGTAGAGAACCCTCGCGAACTGTACACCTTCCTGCCAATCATTCTTAACTCTAAAAGAGCCTATACCGACGCTCCCATATAGATATCCGAAGTGATTAATGAATTTACAATATGTTGCATTCATTCCATAATAATTTTTTGAATTGCTTCCAGCCTCTTGGTGCCCATAGGTGAATGACACTAAATGACCTTCCGGGATATCTTCGGTTCTTCCTAGGCGAAAGATGTAATTATCTTTGTAAAATTTGCGATTAAAATACCCCACGCTCCCTAGGTAAAAGTCGCTGTTGTAGTACCCAGATCGGTTATATCGGATGGGCTTTATATCATAAAGTGTTCTTATAAGCCTTCCAGAAAACAAAAATCTATTACCTTTAAACTCCTCGGCGTCTGGCTTGGAGGCAGCATATCCTATCCAATAATCCTGTTGTCGGTAAGCGATCCGTTCAGAAGTATCGACCTTCACGGGGGTATTCCATACATTGTTCCAGTTCAAGTTTATCCCTCCCCCAAATGTGATTCCGGGAGTTAAAAACTCTCTATTTACACCGCCCCCATATCGTTCCTGTCCGTTTTCAAAGTTGTAATAAAGATTCGCTGTGCTAAATGTTCTATAAATATTGTTGACAAAATAACTCCCTTTATAATTGTGTCCTTCCGGTAACCTTTGATCCAATTTCAAGGAGTTATCCACTTGGTGT
>DASVUU010000600.1:0-6695 GCA_036386935.1 Cytophagaceae bacterium
TAAAAAAGTGCTTGATGAAGTAGGCATACTTGATGAAAACTTTTTCATGTATTGGGAAGATACTGATCTCTCCTATCGAATTATAAAAGCTGGGTATAAAAATTATTATTTCCCAGAAACGACCATTATCCATTATAAAGGAGAAAGCAGCAAACGATATACTGCTAAGTTTATCTTCATCTTTTACAAGTCAATGATGCTTTTTGTAAAAAAGCATTTTGAAAGCAAGACGTTTCCCCTACTTGTTAACACGGCAATGTATGGAATCGCAGGTTATGTCTTTATCCGTGATACAATTCAGAAATTATCATTGTTATTGTTAGATGCAGGGTTGATTTATGGGTCGATGTACTTGCTTAAAGTCTATTGGGAGGAAAACTTTAAATGGCAAGCAGGCTATTATCCCCCGATTTTCATGCATTTGGTTGTGCCAGTATATATTTTCATCTGGCTTTCGACTGTTTACTTTAGCGGAGGCTATGATAAGAAGGTTAGATCTTCCAAAATAATACGAGGGGTGATAGTTGGAACCGTTATTATATCGGCTCTTTCCAACTATCTAGAGATGTACCGATTTTCAAGAGCATTGATTATACTTGGAGGACTAAGCACAGGTATCGTTTTAATTTTGGTACGCATGACCTTGCATGCACTTAGATATAGAAATTTTTACTTCGGGGAGGAGCATCAGAAACGGGTGGTAGTGGTTGGCAACTATGCAGAATCTTCTAGAGTGGAAAAGTTGATCAAGGATACAAACTATCTCGTGAAGGTAATTGGCTATATAAGTCCTCAAAAGAATGAGGGCTGGCACGAGTCGAGTTTAGGCAACATCAGTAAACTAAAAGATATAATTGATATCTATAAGATCGAGGAATTAATTTTCTGTTCCAAAGACCTTCCTGCCAATAACATGATAGAGCTCATGACTACTATCGACAATAAAAATCTGGAATATAAAATTGTCCCTCAGGAGAGTGACTACATCATTGGAAGTAGCTTTAAGAACTCTAATGGTGAATTTTATACATTGAATTTTAACCTTGATATTACGAGACAAGAAAACCTACGTAAAAAGCGGGTTTTAGACATCTCAATGGGATTGATTTTACTGATCTGTTCTCCTATCAGTGCTCTTTTCATTAAACAGCCTTTTAGTTTCCTTAAGAATATATTTAAAGTGCTTTTTGGAAATTACACTTGGGTCGGGTATTCGGATATATCTAATAATACTTTGCCGAGTTTAAAGAAGGGAATAGTGAGTCCAGTAAGCTCGCTCAAAGGGCAGAAGCTAGACAGCTTCACAATACAGAGACTGAATCTTTTGTACGCAAAACACTATAAACCTATAAATGACATAAATATCATTATGCGCTCGTTTAGTGATTTAGGAAATCACCGTTAGTCAGTTTTTTGCTCCAGCTTTCTAGCGTTCTTCGCTTTTACGTTTCTTCTTATTCCTCTATATAGTTCGCCAATGAAGACCTTAATTTTAATAATGTAAATAGGAGCATCGAAATTTCTCTTGATAAATTTTTCATCGGAAAAAACAGTCCTATACCCTACCCCGGCCCCCACGCCTGCCCATTTAAGAAATTTATATTCTACAGTACCTGATACTTCTAGCAAGGAGAAGGGCTTTTCATTTTCGGAAAAAATTGTAGAGTCTGGATTATAAAAAGTAAGCTTTGCATTTCCCACTCCTAAGATAATCGGCGTTGCTAATTCCCATTTCCTATTTTTATAAAATATAGGCTCAAAGCAGAGTGCACTGTAGCCAAAATTTAGCTTTCCTCGTAATCGCCTTTCTTTAGGGGTATTTTCATTAAAGCTTTTACTTCCTATAAGAGGAGAATCAGCCCCATAAAATCCAATGCCTGTCCTGAATTTCTCCTTGTATTGAATTCCGAAACGCAATCCGCCAATGCTTACGTTTTGATCCCCGATGAATGACTTTCTCCCGTCAAAACTGAATACAAACCTTACCTTATTTTTTCTTGCATAATTGGAGCTATCATCCTGTTGTCCATAGGAGATTAATGGAAATAATGTAAGGCAGATTTTGTATAAGGTCCTAAACATTAGATGATGGATTGCAGATGAGAAAATACATATCGTGTACCGAAAAGGTTGAATAGGCACTCATGGGATACGAAAAAACTTAAGTGTTGTTAGTAAGGTAAGACTATATTCCATAATTTTGCAAGCTATTGGATATGGACAAAATTAACTATCCATTTCACCAATCCATAAATAAATTCTAAACCAACACTAATGGAAACCATTACTGACATCAATGCACTTTCGGAAAGATTGAAATCCCTTTCAGAATCAGAAACTTTAGCCATGACTAAGAAAGCAAGAGAACTTGCTGCACTAGGCCATAAGGTAATCAGCCTGAGCGTAGGAGAACCAGACTTTCAAACTCCACAGCACATACAGGATGCTGCGAAGAAGGCAATTGATGATGGATTTACTTTTTATACTCCTGTTCCTGGATATCCTGATCTAAGACAAGCCATTGCAAATAAATTAAATAAAGACAACGGTCTTAATTATACTCAAGACAATATTGTGGTTTCGACAGGTGCTAAGCAGTCTATTGCAAATGTATTGTTGAGCATCATCGATCCAGGTGATGAAGTTATAATTTTTGCACCTTATTGGGTTAGCTACATAGAAATGGTGAAGCTTGCAGAAGGGACTTCAGTCATCGTAAATGGAACGATTGAAAATGATTTTAAAGTAACGCCAGAGGATCTGGAAGCAGCGATAACTCCAAAAACAAAAGCAATACTATTCTCCTCACCGTGCAATCCTACTGGTGCAGTTTTCTCTAAAAAAGAGCTTAGTGCAATTGCTGAAGTGGTAGCAAGAAATGAGAGAATCATTGTCATCGCTGATGAGATTTACGAATATATAAATTTTGAAGGTTCTCACTTTAGCATTGGAAGTATCGATGCCATTCGCGACAGGGTTGTTACTGTAAATGGATTTTCTAAAGGTTATGCAATGACGGGATGGAGAGTAGGATATATTGGAGCCCCAAAATGGATTGCTGCTGCTTGTGACAAAATACAAGGACAAGTTACTTCTGGAACATGTTCAATTGCTCAAAAAGCTTCTCTTGCTGCTATCACGGGAGATCTAACGGCTGCCAAGGAAATGTCTGCTGCTTATTTAAGAAGAAGAAACCTTGTTTTAGGATTGTTGAAAGAAATACCTGGTCTTAAAGTAAATGTACCACAAGGCGCGTTTTATAGCTTCCCTGATGTAAGCGCATACCTTGGAAAGAGTTTCAACGGGGCAGTAATGCACAAGGCAAGTGACCTTTCTATGTTTCTACTGAATGAAGGATTTGTTTCTACTGTAGGTGGAGACGCTTTTGGTGCACCGAATTGTATCAGAATTTCTTTTGCCGCTTCAGATGAAAACCTTGTTGAAGCAATGCGCAGGATAAAAGAATGTCTGGCGAAATTAAAATAATGAAATTTAACTCCCTAGAATCAATCTTTGCATCCTTTCAAAATTTAAGAGTTTTGATCATTGGGGATGTAATGATTGATTCTTACATGTGGGGCAAGGTAGAAAGGATATCACCCGAAGCGCCAGTGCCCATTTTGAATATCCAAAAAAAAGAGCAAAGGCTAGGAGGCGCGGCTAACGTTGCTCTAAACATAAGCGCACTTGGTGCAACGCCAATACTTTGCTCCGTGATTGGAAACGATCTAGACGCTGATATTTTTCTTCAGCTTTTGGAAGAAAGCAAGCTTAGCTCAGAGTGTATTTTTAAAGTTGGGAACAGGACTACTACCATCAAGCATAGGTTTATGTCAGGCGCTCATCATTTATTGAGGGTAGACCAAGAGATTGATTCTGAGATCGACCTAGAGAATTCACAAAAACTTATTGACTGCATAAAACGGCAAATACCAAATTGTGATGTTGTTGTTTTTGAAGATTACGACAAGGGAGTAATTACACCTAATCTTATTCAAGAGGTAATCACCTTCGCCAATTCACAAGGGAAGCCCACAGTGGTTGACCCTAAAAAACGTAATTTCTTATCTTATAAAAATGCGACCCTTTTCAAACCCAATAAAAAGGAACTAAAGGAGGGGCTAAAGTTGGATGGAAGCCTGTCTAAGATAGAAGAAATTGAAAGGGCTGTTTTAAAACTTCAAGACGAAATACAGGCTCAGTCTATTTTGATTACTTTATCAGAAAATGGCATTTATCTCCATAACAAAAATAACGGTTACCATTTACCCGCTCATATGAGAGAGATAGCAGACGTATCGGGCGCTGGTGATACTGTTATCAGTGTAGCTGCTATTTGCCAGGCTTTAGCGTTGCCAAATAGATTAATAGCTGCCTTGTCGAACCTTGCTGGGGGCTTAGTCTGTGAACATGCAGGGGTAGTACCCATTGACAAGGACACCCTTCTACAAGAGTCTCAAAACTTAGGGTTTGCAGAATATCTTAATAACTAAACCTGTTCTTCAGAGAATTTAAGGCTAGCCTCCTTTACGGTCTCGATAAAGCATTTCACCTTATCTGGATCAGTATCAGGGTAGACCCCATGACCTAGGTTGGCGATATATTTTTGTATGCCAAACTGACTTATCATTGTATTGGTATGCCTTGTTATTTCAGCAAACGAAGTATAAAGGACGCAAGGATCAAGGTTTCCCTGAAGTGTTTTACTGTTGCCAATAATAGCTCTCGATTCGGCGACGTCCATATTCCAATCCAGACCGATAGTTTGACAATCTAAATCACGCATCTCCCTTCTTGCAAAAAAGGCACCTTTGGCAAAGACAGTCACAGGAACTTCATCGATGGCATCGCAAATTTGGGCAATATAAGGTAAAGAGAAAAGTTTGTATTGTTCAGGCGATAAGATGCCTGCCCATGAGTCGAAGATTTGAACCATGTCCGCTCCTGCTTTGATCTGCGCCTTTAAATATTCTATAGTAGCACTGGTGATCTTTTGAAGTAAAGTGTTAGACAATTGAGGCTCTGAATAAAGCATCTTCTTTGCCTTCGAAAAGGTCTTTGAGCCGCTGCCTTCTACCATATAGGCAAATATGGTCCAAGGGGCACCGGCAAAACCTATTAATGGCACCCTTCCATTTAGTTCTTGCTTAGTTAGTTTGATTGCTTGAATGACGTAATCAAGTTTGCCGGCGATATCGTCTATATTAATATTTTCTACATCCCTTTCATTTTCAATTTTCTTGGGGAAGTATGGCCCTTTGGACTCCAACATCTCATAGGGCAGCCCTAGAGCCTCGGGGATCACAAGTATATCTGAAAAAATTATTGCAGCATCAACCTTTAAAATATCAACGGGTTGAATAGTCACTTCTGCCGCTAAGGCCGGGGTGGTAACAAGTTCTCTAAAATCTTTTATTGTATTTCTGACTGCTCTATATTCTGGCAAGATTCTACCTGCTTGACGCATCAGCCACACTGGTACTCTTTCTACATGCTCGCCTTTTGCCGCCCTTAATATCAGATCATTTTGTAATTGCATATGCAAAGATAAGTATTTATTAATTTGAATAATTACGAGTGTGCATATGAAAAAATATATTAGTTTCGCCCTTCTTTGATCTCAACAATTTAAACGAAAATAAAATCATGGCAGTAGTTTCCTCTGGAACCAGCACACCCAAAGTTCTTCTAGATCCCAACAAAAATTATACAGGCCCACTTGTTATTGTAACAGCGATTTTCTTCATGTGGGGATTAATTACTTGTATGAATGACATCCTCATACCTCACTTAAAAGAAGTTTTTCAACTTTCATTTGTGGAAGCTATGCTCATTCAGCTTACTTTCTTTGGAGCATTTTTTATTATGTCTATTCCCTCTGGATGGATCATTTCCAAAATAGGCTATAAAAATGGCATCATCGTCGGCCTGCTACTTGCAGGTATTGGATGTCTTATGTTTTACCCTGCGGCAGAAACTCGAATTTACATCTTCTTTTTAGGTGCTTTGTTTGTACTAGCCTCTGGTATCACGGTTTTGCAGGTGGCTGCAAATCCTTATGTAGCTATTTTGGGAAGGGTAGAGACTTCATCTAGCCGTCTGAATTTGGCCCAGGCTTTCAACTCTTTAGGTACTACTATAGCTCCGTATATCGGGAAGATCCTTATTTTCACTACTGTAACACTCTCTGCCGCCCAGCTTACAGCCTTATCATCTTCCGATAAGGAGAGCTACTTTATGGAAAAAGTGAAGTCTGTAGAAACTCCTTATGTGGGATTGGCTATTATTTTATTTGTGTTAGCACTTTTAATAAAATTTTCAGGTATACCATCCATTGCAGCGGAAACAGAAGATGAGAAAGGAAGCTTTGCTGGTGCTTTAAAGCATTCTCATTTGTTGCTGGGGGTCGTTGCAATTTTCATGTATGTAGGTGGCGAAGTGTCTATCGGAAGCTTCCTTATCAATTTCATGAAAGACCCTAAGATCGCAGGCTTCGACGAGCATAAGGCTAGTGAATTCGTTTCCTACTATTGGGGAGGAGCTATGTTTGGTAGATTTATAGGGGCGGCTTTATTGAGTAAAATTAATCCCGAAAAGGCATTGGGAGCGGTTGGTCTTATCGTAGTATCATTGTTAGCAACCACCTTGCTCAGCACTGGCTCTACAGCTATGTGGAGTGTTATTGCAATCGGTTT
>DASVUU010000601.1:0-2894 GCA_036386935.1 Cytophagaceae bacterium
TCAAAATAAGAGGAATCGGTTCTGCAAATGCAGGTGAACCATTATATCTTATAAATGGAGTCATAGCGTCAGAAAGTGAGTTGAGTGAGCTTAATCCTAATGATGTTGAGTCAATGGATGTGGTAAAGGATGAGCGCGCAACAGCCATATATGGTACACGAGGTGCGAATGGTGTAGTTATTATCACAACTAAAAATGGACCCAGTCGAACGTCTGTAGGCAAAGGAACTAGAGAGATGGGGAGGAAAGATTCTGTACCCGATTTGCAATCAATCCCTGCGGGCATACGGTCAGATTTCAGAGACTATGGCTATTGGAAACCAAATATAATTACGAATGATAGTGGGGAAGCCAAATTTAAAGTTGCCTTTCCTGGCAATGCAACCACTTGGGAAACCCACGTCCTTGCAGTAGATTTCAAAAAGAAAACGGGTAGTGTCAAACAGTCAACCCGTGCCTTCAAGCCATTGATGGCTGAGCTTTCTAGCCCCAGGTTTTTGATCCGAGGCGACGAAACCAATATCATAGGAAAGCTATCAAACTACACTGTGGACACAGTGCTTATTAAGAGCTCTATAGCGGTGGATGGGACAATTAAGGATACATTACACATTAACTTATCTCACTCTAAAAGCATTTCTCGTAAAGTCATTGCTGGAGGCGATCTAGATACCTTAAAAGTACATCTGAGTTTACAATACGATAAATATCAAGACGGCGAGGAAAGAAAAATCCCAGTTTTCCCAATCGGCGTCGAAGAATCAAAGGGCTTGTTTCTAGTTCTTGACACAGACACGAATGTTACATTGGACCTAAGTAAATTGGGTGAGAACGTCCAGATAACGGCTACAGAGAATCCCATTAAACTACTGCGGGAAGACATTCACCATGTAAGGAATTATGAGTACCAATGTACCGAACAATTGTCTTCTAAACTCATGGCATGTCTTCAGGAAAGGATAATTTGCGAGGCCCTGGGGGAAAAGTTTAAATATGGAAACGATATAAATAAAATAATTGAATTGTTGAAGGACCGCCAAAGCAACGACGGCACATGGGGATGGTGGAAAGAGGCGCCTGTTAATTATTGGATGACATCTTACGTTCTTAAAGCACTTTCAAAAGCCGAAAGAATGGGTTACCGAGTCCCTTTCTTGTCAATAACAAAGGAAATACTTCCAAATCTATTAGACGGTCAGGATAAAAATGCACTATTAATCTCTCTCAATGCTCTTGCCGAACAAGATATTAAGATAGACTATCATAGATACATTCAAAAAATTGAAACACAGCCATTGACATTATTTGAACAAATTCAGGTCCTCTCCTTGAAACAAAAGCTAAGACTTCCTTATAGCTTAGATTACCTCAACCAAAACAGAAAAGAAACAGTTTTTGGAGGGCAGTATTTTGGTGAAGTTGGATACAGTTGGTATGACAACTCTATTTCCCTAACTATTGAAGCTTATAAAGTTTATAAAAAGCATGATAGTACAGATGTAAACCTAAGAAAGATTAGACAGTTTTTCTTTGAGTCCCGATCACATAACGGTTGGAGGAACACCTATGAATCAGCTTCTATAGTTGATAATATTCTTATTGATATTTTAAAGGAAAGTAAAAATAAAGAGCTAAAGTCAATTTTAATTGTTGAGAGCGAAAGCAAGGACTCAATAACAACGTTCCCTTACCAAAGAAAGCTCACTAGTAACAAGGGAATTAAGATAACAAAACGTGGATCGTCTCCTGTTTTTTTCACTGCCTACACAAAACAGTGGAATGCAAGCCCTGAGAAAAATGAAAAGAACTTTTCTATTACTTCCTATTTCGAAAATGCCAGAGGAAAAAGAGTGGATTCTTTAGCAGCGGGCGTGGCTGTAACTATGAAGGTGGAGGTAAAGAGCGAGGAAGCCTTGGACTATATCATGATTGAAGCGCCCATTCCCGCAGGTTGCTCGTATGGCAACAATAATCGAAGCGTTAGCTATGGAGAGGAAGTCCACAAAGAGTATTTCAAGCACAAAACCTCTATCTTTATAGAAAAAATAAAAGAAGGAACCCATACATATCGAATCAATTTGGAACCTCGTTATACAGGTAAGTATACTCTGAATCCTGCAAAGATTGAGATGATGTATTACCCTACTATATACGGAAGAGAAGGGTTGAAGAAGGTAGTGGTGGAGTAGTTAATTACATGTTTCGGAGCTAGGAGAGGAAGTAGGATAAGTTATATAAAACCTTATTGAAAAGCTGACCTTATGAACTGAATGTTGAATCAGTTTGAACGAGACCATTGCCATTTTTAACTCAAAGAATCCCCTTCGGAACAACCTTTCTTATCGAACTGCCAACTTGTTTCTTGACACTTGCCTCTTTATCAGGACAAAACATTAGCGTTGTTTCCCAAGCGTTTTCAGGTAAAAAATCATCTTCCATTTGTCTTTGCACTAGCGCAGTTATCTTAGCAGAACGTATCACTGTAATGCATTCTGTATTTAAATTAGCACTTCTTGGATCAAGGTTGAATGTTCCGACGACTGCAGTCTCTCCATCAATTACCATCGATTTTGCATGGAGCCCAAAAATTGGGGCAAAGTTTAATGTTTGCTGTAATTCTCCTGTCATTATCTTGTAACGGTTCGAAGCATCGGGTCGAAACTCGAAAATCCTAACTCCGGTTTCTAAAATTTTTTTTCGGTCGCGTTTATAACCACTAAAGGCTTCTAAATTATCGGTCGATGCGAGACTATTGGTAAGTATCCTTACCTTAACCCCTCTTAACACAGCTTCTTTGAAAGCATTCCGACTAAGTTCCGTCGTTACAAGGTACGGTGATTGGATATCTATGGAATGCTTAGCCTGTTTCAACAGTCGAAGCAAAGCATCTGTCG
>DASVUU010000602.1:0-2722 GCA_036386935.1 Cytophagaceae bacterium
AACTTATTGAATTTTTAAGTTTAAATCCATATTTCACTATCATCAATTCAAATTTATTGAGTAAATTTTTGAGAAACTGATAGCCCCCAAAATCTATAAAAATCTTCCTTTTGCGTGTGTTTGGGGCGATTTAGATGTAGCGGAGAGCTTAGCCACGGATAAGTACAAAAAAAGCCCTTCCTGGTTAAGAAAAGGCCTTGTGTGCCCAGAGGGATTCGAACCCCCATCAGCAGAACCGGAATCTGCAATTCTATCCATTGAACTATGGGCACGAGCTGCGCAAATATATAAAAAATGCCATTCAGCTGCGAGTTTTATCTTGATTTTAAGTACAAATTGGCAGAGCTTATTCAAAATTATAGACAAATAACTGCCCTTTTTTTCTTATGCTTTTATCATTACATTAGTGTTGATGAGGAGATTAATTTTATTGGGGGCAATGCTATGTGTCTTTATCACGAGCAATGCACAAAAACTTAAAATTGAGCAATTAGAACAAATGCTAACTGCTTCAATAGATGAGGCCGAAGAAAGCCTGTTTCTTATTGGTTATACCTTTGTTTCAAAGAAGAACTTAGCCGACAGTGCAGGGTTTATTTATACTTTCTCAAATAGAAAACAAACCATCGGGACGGCAAAAAAGGTCTGGAAAGCAGTTTATTATAAGGAATCGAATTTGTCTTTTGTCAAGTACATCACCTATGACCGCGAGGAATTTGAGCGGTTCAGAAGGTCAATGCTCGAAACTGGGTTTTCAAGAGAGGATAAAAATATCAACGAAAACTCCACCTGGTTGAAAGATAATTTGCAGGTAAGATGCGAAGTGGGAACTGACGAATTTGAGAATATTGCCTTTGAAATCAAGCTGAATTATACCAAGGCGCCAATTAAAGAAAAAACCTTGAAAAAGATAGGCTTGAAAAGTATCTTGCAAAAGAAGGAATAGATTCTCTCCATCATAAGCAAGTCCCGACAACTTATGAGCTTTTTCTTTGTTTGGAAAGCATGAGTGTACCTCAAATATATACTGGCGCCAGCGGCTTAGTTCTTCCCGTCCCTAACAAGTTATCATACCCGCCCGAGTTCCAGGAGAAAAGTCGTTTGTGTTATTACGCTTCCCTTTTTAACAGCATTGAGGTGAATAGTTCGTTCTATAAAATCCCGATGGCTTCGACAATGAGGAAATGGGCAGTCGATGTTCCCGATCATTTTAAATTCACTTTTAAGCTGTTTAGAGAGATAACTCACAATAAGCAATTAGCTTTCAATCCGGAAGATTTAACCCTGTTTATGCAACGAATAAATGGTGTTGGAGATAAAAAAGGATGCCTCTTGGTTCAGTTTCCTCCAAGTCTTGGAATTGATCATATAAAGCAGCTGGGAGAGCTACTGCAGCAAATTACTGACGTTAATAGCGACGAACCCTGGAAAGTGGCTATAGAATTCCGTAACCGGTCATGGTATAATGATGAGGTTTATGAATTAATTGAACAGTATCAATTTTCGGTTGTCATTCATGACATTCCTGCCTCTACTACACCATTGAGCGATGATTTACCCGGGACAGAAGTGTATCTAAGATTTCATGGCCCCAATGGGGGTTATAGAGGTAGTTATACCGACGACTTTCTGTATGAATATGCGAGCTACATCAAAGACTGGCAGGCGGAAGGGAAGATGGTATACGTTTATTTTAACAATACCATGGGAAGTGCAGTGCAGAATTTGATGACCTTAAATAAGTACTTATCTGCACAGACAGAGGATTAAGGCAGGGCAGGGCTACCGGGTTGATTCGACTGCATAGAGTAAACGGAATCTACAATATACTTCGAGAATCCACGCCATGGCAGGGTGTTGTGATATTCTTTATAGTGGAGATCGAAGGTTTTGCCCGAATTTTTCATGAGCGTTTCGGCTATTTTCTCATCCGAAACTGAAAATTCAAATTCATAGGATTGAACTGTTCCCCGGCCTCCGGATCGGATGCCGCTTTGTATCAATTTCCCTTCGTACGTTTTAAAGAGATTACCTTTTTTCACCAGGTAATTTAATTCGCCGGATTTCACTCCTTCACCAAAAACATAGTAATACTTGTAAAAAACAATACTGCCTAGTACAACCAGTATCAGCAATGTTATAATTAATCCGATTTTTCTCATAGCGAATGGTACCCTGTTAACGGTTCTGATAAGAATATGTTTAACTGGATGTTTCTTTAATTATCCAACAGGAAAATTTCTATACCAATTGAGACTAGACATTAAATCTAAAGTGCATAATATCACCATCCTCAACCACATAGGTTTTTCCTTCTACGCTTAATTTCCCATTCTCTTTGCAGGCTGCTTCAGAACCAAACTTTACAAAATCATCATACTTAATTACTTCTGCACGAATAAAGCCTTTTTCAAAGTCGGTATGAATAACGCCCGCCGCCTGTGGTGCTGTAAATCCTTTGGTGATTGTCCAGCCTCTTACTTCTTGTACACCTGCAGTAAAGTAGGTGTATAGGTCGAGGAGTTTATATGCAGAACGAATTAAGCGGCTTACGCCAGATTCTGCGAGCCCTAAATCGGTAAGAAACATTTCTCTTTCTTCAAAGCTTTCAAGTTCTGCAATTTCAGACTCAATTTTTGCGGAGATAACTAGTACTTCGGCATTTTCCTCTTTAACCGCTTCTTTAACACGTTCAACGTAAGCATTTCCCGTTAATACTGAC
>DASVUU010000603.1:0-12353 GCA_036386935.1 Cytophagaceae bacterium
AAACCTTTCGATTAATTATAAGGTCCTTAATTCTTATCGGCTCCCAGACCATCACTCCTATACTTTAAAGGATATAAGCGCCATTAAAGATCTGTACAAAAACCAACAAGCAAAGAATCCTGCGCTTATTACCACCGAGAAGGATATGGTAAAACTTATTGCTTTTAAGGAGGCATTAGAGACACTGCCTTTATTCTATATTCCAATAGCGGTTTATTTTTTAAAAGATTCTGAAAAGGAAATGTTTGACCAAAAAATTCGTTCATATCTGGATCAAAAACTAGAGTAGTTGCATTCTAGATACACATTATTTAGTTCATTGGCCAATATCCAATCGTAATTCCCTATTTTTGCTAACACGAGTCTCAATTACGAAAATTCAGATTCATTATATAATTTTGAAGGTGTCTCTATCTAAAATTTTTGCATTAGGTATTTTTTTAATTTTTTCCATAAAGTCACAAGCTCAAATCTTGGATGACTCTACGAAACAGCTTTATGGGCCAAAGACCACGTCCTTCGTTACCGAAAGGGAAATTCTTGCGAATAGATATAATATAAAAACAACTGATACCTCTTCCAGCAACATGGGTCCAATATTTGGACTAGATACTGCATTTGAAGGATTACACAATAACAGCTTCCTTTTTGACAATAACAATCAAGGGAATATCTCACAGGATCTTGGAAATTACCTAACCCCACTGGGCCCTATTTATTACAACCAACCTATGGAAATTGGAAGACGATTAGGCTACGATGTGTATGAACCCTATACGATTAATCCGAAGAATATAAAATACTATGATACCCGATCGCCCTATTCTAGCATTTACTATCGCCAGGGAACGAAAGGACAGCAAGGAATAGAAGTAGAAGTAAGTAGAAACGTCACCAAAAGATGGAATGTCGGGATAGACTTTCGCAGAATGACTTCCCAAAGAATATTGGGTTCAGATCAGCAAAAGCAGCTGCATGTTGGTCATTATTCTTTCGCCTTCTATACACGATATTATAGCAAAAATGAACGTTATCAGATCTTATTTAATTTTACCCACCTTCACCATACACATGCAGAAAATGGAGGGATTTTTAGAAGACCTAATGAATCGATAGACTCACTTTTTAGATATGCGAAGGCTTCGATTTATCTAAAGAATGCAAGGTCTTTGGAGAAAAGAAACAATTACCACATTTTTCAGGAGTTTTCATTAAATAGAAATAAGACTGTCCAGATATATCACATTTTAGATAAGCAATATCGGGTAAATAGATATTCAGATGATTTGAAAACTGACGCGTTATTTTACCGTGACTTTTTGCTCCCAACATACTTTGACCAAACTCGAACTGAAGACAGGACAGATTACAATTTGTGGGAAAACAATGCTGGCTTGAAGGGAACAATCGGAAAGTTTTCCTGGCGTCTTTATGGCCGCCAGAAAAGATATAACTATTCTCAAAACAGTTATGGCGAAGATTCACTACATGGACAAAGGTATGTGAAGGTGCCATCTGCAAATGGTAAGGACATCAGTCTTAGAGATTCGGCTTTTCAAGTGGGGGTCTTGACTTATGTTCCTCCTGTGAATTTGACCTTAGTGGAAAACTTTACAGGAGCATCATTTTCATATTATTTAAGGGACAGTTCATACTTTTTTGTTGATGGAGAGTACTTCCTGAAAGGCAATGACTACCGATTCAACCTGGGGTACCAGTCCAAATTTTTAAATGTTGGATATTCTAAAATCTTCTACTCTCCTACTCTTGTTCAAAGCTTATATAGAAGCAATCATTTTGTTTGGAACAATTTTTCCAATTTTACAAAAACAATGTCGGACCAATTCTCTGTTTCGGCAAGGATCAAGGTGGGGAATCTGATCATTGCTCCTGCACTTAATTACCAGATTATATACAATTATATTTATTTTGACACTTTGGCAAAGCCCGCTCAAACAGATAAAAAATTGACCTTTCTGAATCCTGAGTTGTATGTCAAATATAACGTCTGGAAGATTTTCTTAGAAGGGTTTGCAAAGTATAGCATTAATAATGCCTCAGAGGCTGGTTATGTTCTTCAAGTTCCAAGTCTCTTTACTCATAACAGGCTTTACTTTCAAAACTCGCTGTTTAAAAAGGCGGCAATTGTACAATTTGGGGTAGATATGTTTTGGAAGAGTACTTATTTGGCGAACAAGTACATGCCCGTCACAAACCAATATTACTTGAATAGAGAATTTATAGTTAGAAATTATACACTTCTAGATGTTTTCCTCAACGTAAAAATAAAGACCGCGAGCATCTTTTTAAAAGTCAATAACATAAATCAACCTGCCGACGACGGCTATTTTATCACGCCTTACTATAGCGGCCTTCCGAGAAATTTCGAGGTTGGTATTAAGTGGATGTTCTTCAATTGATATTTGACACAATTAAGTTTGATAGCTGGACATTCAAAAAGCTTCACAACAATAAATATCATTTCTAATGCTAGGTTTAAAACTTGCTACAGACCCCAGGTGGGTAAATATTGCTGAAAAAAATATTGAGGACATATTAATTGACCACGCCTATTGTGAGCAAAAGGCTGCCTCAACTGGGATATCATTGATCATCCAATTTGCTGAATATGAACAGCTGGTTGACATTGTAACCCCTATTGTTGCGGAAGAGTGGGGTCATTTCCGAATGGTAATCAAAGAGCTTAAATCTAGAGGGTATAAACTTGGGCCAAAACGCGTTGACAAGTATGTAACTGAACTTTTTAAACTAGAAAGAAAAGGAGGTAAAAGAGAAAGGCAATTAATGGACAAACTTCTGATAAGTGCATTGATAGAAGCCCGTAGTTGCGAGCGCTTTCGCTTGCTTTCTGAAAATATAGCAGATGAATCTTTGAAAGTATTTTATCACGAGCTTATGATATCTGAAGCTGGTCATTATGTAACGTTTGTGGACCTAGCCAAAGAATTTATGCCGGAGGAAGAGGTAAAAGAACGTTTACAGGAAATGCTAGAAGCTGAAGCTAATATTATTGCGAATATAGAATTAAGAGGGGATCGAGTGCATTGAGCTACGTCAAAATATTACCGTATCTCCTGCGAACAGGAGATACGGTAATATGTTACAAATCGAAATCAATGCTAACGATTGATTTGGTTGGGATACTTACTCCAGATTTTATTGCAATGTAATCAGACGTTGCCGCCCAAACCGTGGTGTATATTCGCTTCATCTCTCCATTAGCGGTTTGAAACATAATTCTTACTTTACTTTTATAAGAATTACCTAGCATTTCTGCACGCTTCAAATGCAAATGTCTTTTTAATTTCAAAAAATCTTCATGTATTACATCCTCCTTTGAAAAGGAAAAACCGGGCACAGACTCTTTTGGAAAGTCATGAAATACGACGTTATGGGAGGGTAAATAGTTTCTCATAGCCTTGGCACGTCTTTGATTGAGAGAGAATTTAAGTCTTAATCTCTGAAATCTCTGAAATTCCTAGCAATATTTCTTTGGGGCCATAAATACTTAGCCAAAACATACTTTTTCCATAAAATTTATCGAACCGAGCCCATTATTTAACCCCATGCATCCATTTTTTTAAAAGAGGAGACATGCACGCAGCCAGTACGGCACCCGCTAAGGATATTCCTACAAACATGGCAAAAAAGATTGACAACGATTGCTCCTGAGCCAGCTGATCTATAAATCCTGAAAGGAAGCCGCTAATGTAATTGCCGATGGCAGAAGCAAACAACCAAATCCCAAACATTATTCCAACAAACTTTAGTGGAGATAATTTACTAACAAACGAAAGTCCGACGGGTGAGATACAAAGCTCACCCATGGTATGTAATAGATACGCCAATACCAGCCACAACAAATGAGCGGAACCCGAGGTTGCACCCTTTGGAATTGACGAGGCACCGATAACTAATGCTACAAAGCCCAGCCCAAGTAGCACAAAACCTAATGCGAATTTCATTGGGCCGTTAGGATTATTATTTGTTTTAGCCAAGCTCAGCCATATCCAGGAAAATAGCGGAGCGAGGAGCATTATAAATAATGGATTGACAGATTGAAAGAAGGAAGCCGGAATTTCGTAATTCGAAGCGCCAATGGTTCGGTCAGTGAATTTGTAAGCATAAATGTTAAGGGAAGAACCGGCCTGCTCAAAAGCTATCCAAAATATAATGGAGAAGAATGAAAGTGCTGCAATAACTTTTAGCCTATCCTTTTCAAGGGAAGTTAGGGGAATGCTGTCTGTCAATTTATTCTCGGTCGTAATTTCTACTTTCTTGCCCACCTCTCCTAGCTTAGACTTACCCAAGTAAAAAACTATGAGTCCAAGGCACATTCCAACACCCGCGGCGCCGAAGCCATAGTGCCAGCCGATATTTTCGCCGAGGTATCCGCAGGTAATACCGCCGAGAAATGCCCCTAGATTTACACCCATATAAAAGATAGTATAAGCAGAATCTTTAATTGGACTTCCCTGAGGATAAAGTTGTCCAACAAGAGAAGATATATTTGGCTTAAAAAAGCCGTTCCCAATAATTAACAATAGAAGTCCTAGATAAAACGTAGGCATCATATCTATAGCAAGTGTAGCATGGCCGATTGCCATGATGATACCACCAATGAAGATAGCGGCTCTGTGGCCAAGAAACCGATCAGCCAAATACCCTCCGATCAGTGGGGTGACATAAACTAGTCCAGTGTAGATCCCATAGAGTTGCCCCGCTTGAGCAGAAGTCCATCCTAAGCCTCCTTTGGTAATCTCGGAAACGAGGTACAGGACTAGCAATGCCCGCATGCCGTAGTAGCTAAATCTTTCCCACATTTCTGTAAGAAAAAGTATGAACAGCGCCTCTGGATGCTGCTTCTTTTGGATGAGAATAACTCCCAACACCCATACTACCACGAGTATCCAACTGCCAATTAAAATTAAGAGTGCTTGATCCATTTATAATTTAATTATAGATTATTAATTTTTTTTAGATTTTCTACATCATCCAAATCACGCGGCCTTCCACAAGCAATTTTGTTAGTCACTAGATCTGTTATGTGTATACATTTGATTTCTTTTTTTTAGATGCCATTGGCTAATAGGTCCTATCAAATATAACGATATAATGTAAAGAAACTGTTTCGAGCATAGATGATTTGAACAATCGATTTATAAGTAAGTTAAAATTTCAAAATAATACATAAGAATGGAATTTATACTTCACACAATCATCGTTGGTATTGCAGTAGCTGTTGCTGCGTACATCTTGCCGGGAGTTACTGTCAGAAATATTCTAACTGCTATTTGGGTTGCCTTCTTATTGGCTATTATTAATGGCACTATCGGAAAGATTTTGCATTTCCTTACAATGCCATTCAACTGGCTTACGTTGGGGCTTGTGGGTTTTATTATTAATGTTTTAATGATTCTTCTAGTAGATAGGATTGTGCCAGGTTTTAAAATCAAAAATTTTCTTTGGGCAGTACTATTTGCTATAATAGTTTCTATCGTAAGCGGGATCCTTGAGTGGATATTCTAACAATAAGTAGGGGCTGGGAAATGTTTTAGTCATTAACCATTCAGATAGGGTCAACCAACCTCTATCAATAAGGCTTAAGAAAGGGCAAAGAGAAATGTTAGCTAACTTTTTCTGAAGACTTTCTCGCAATAAATGCAGCTCCTATCAGGGCTAACAAAAGTAAAATAGCTGCAATTTCGAAGGGAAGAAGATAAGTTGTCATAAACCCTTGCCCTAAAATCTCGACCGTATTATTGCTTTTAACTGTAGGAGGCGTTGTCTTAATTACTGAAAAATTTAACTTCAAGACTAAGGAAATTAGTCCAAAAAGGACGACTCCGCCTGTTGCCAAGCCGACTACCATAGCCCTATTTTGTGTAGTGATTTCTGCCTGATCGCCACGGATCGTTAGCATAATTCCAAACAATATTAGAATGATGATGCCACCTATATAAATCATTATCTGAGCGATGGCAAGAAAATCAGCTCCTGCAAACACAAAGATTGCAGCGATGCTTAATAATGCTGATAAAAGACTAACCGCAGCATGCAATACATTTTTGGTGATGATGATATAGACTGCTGAACAGACGATCACCAAGCAAAAAAAGTAAAAGAAGTAGTTGGCTAAGGGCATTTTAGTTTTTAGAATCGTCTGTACTAGCGTCAGGCTTTTTCAAACCAGGAATTTTTGGCTTTATAACGGGTTTTATAGGAGCCTTTTTTTCTACAGGATCCTGATTTTTATTAAAAGATTCCTCAGGGTTGGCCTCAGCCTTATGAATAGCAGGCTCCTCTTCTTTTATTTCTTTATTCATCAATGAAAGGTCTGAAGCTTTCTTGGAAATTCCTGGAATCTTTGGCTTAAATATAATCTTTGGCTTTGCTCCCTCCTTCGCAGGCTCGCTGTGTGGCTGAGTTTCACCGGCCTCTTTGCCTTTATGCGAAGTTACTAAGTTTTCACCAGTAACGGAGTCTTGAGTAGGACCAGATCCTTTGTCTGCGGTAACACCTTGCTCACCTGCATCCTTATCAATTTTTTTTGCAGGAATAGTAATTTTAGGCTTGAAGATGATTTGGGGTTTTGGGGCCAGATTAGGTTTCTGAGGCGTAGTAATGGAATCGCCAAGCTCTTCTTTAAGCTTACCTTGATCATTTTCTGCTGAAGTATTTAGGCCAACCTCCTCCTCTCCTTCTTTCGAATTATCAATATTACCCTTTTGTGGGCTCGCGCTCACGTTAGGAGAAATCTTTGGTTTAAAAACAATTTTTGGTTTTACAACCTCTCCAGAAGGCGCAGGCGCGACGGTCGTTGGTGTAGACTCAGCCTGACCCAACTCCTCCTCCTTTTTAGTTTGAGGTTTTATGAATGGCTTAAATGGCTTCTTTTCCACAGGTTTGTTTTCGTCAACCTTGGGCTCGGATTGAGTTGGACCTTTGCCAAGATTAGCTTTGGCAGATGCTTTTAATTTTTGAGCTTCATCATAAAACACCTTTTTCTGCTCGGCTTCTTCAGGGCTGAGGTCAGTAAAATGGTACACCATCTTCGTCACATCAAACTCACTATAGTCATAAGTTTTCGTCATCGTAAGACACTCGGTAGGACAAACGGTGGTACAAAGGCCGCAGTAGCAGCACTTCGCCATGTCTATATCAAACTGAGCGGCGTAAAGCCTTTTGGTAGTACCATCAGATGTCTTTCCAATTTCTTCTGTAGACTTTACAGCCGTGATGTCTATGCAATCTACAGGACAAATCTTGGCACATAGGTCACATACAATACAATCTTCTATTTCATTGTGCAATCTATATCGGCCATTGTCAGGAATAGGAAAAGACTCGAAGGGATACTGTAACGTAACGATCCCAGTATCTTGGTTGAAATAATTTGAATCCTCAACGCCAATCTGGGTTCTAGACCGCCGGGCCTGATAGAGGTGCCTAAAGGTTACCACAAGGCTCTGCCACAGGGTCGAGAAACCCTCTGCTATACTGCCGAAATATCCTTGTGTTTTGTGTGCCATGTTATTATCCTACAAATATAACCCTATCAGATAAAATAAAATTTCATGTTTTATATTTTCCTAAATGAGATTAAAAGATACCTTTTCAACTCCCATGCTTATATCATCAACAGTCTCCACAGTGCACTAAAAAAGAATAATATAAGACTTGTGGGTAATAACACTTTCCAACAGAAATTCATCAGTTGGTCTACGCGAAGGCGCGGGTAAGTCCAGCGAGCCATCATTTGCAGAAAAACCAGAAAGAACGCTTTTGAAATGATCCAGAAGAAGCCCCAAAGATTGCCCGCTATAGTTCCAGGAGGACCCGAGGTCCAAGTTCCTAACTTCACGCCGCCCATATTTGGGAATGGTGTATTCCAACTTCCTAGAAACAATACTGCTCCTAACAGACAGATCAGAAGCATCATACTATATTCGCCTAAAAACAACAATGCCCATCTAAATCCAGAATACTCGGTATGAAAACCTGCGACAATCTCCGACTCCGCCTCGGGGATATCGAATGGAGCTCTGTTGCACTCTGCAAGCGATGCTATAAAGAATATTAAAAATACTGGGATAAGAATAGGTGCTCTGAAAATATTCCATGTAAGAAAGCCGCCGACCTGGCTGATATCAATGGCAAGTGATTTGATTCCAAAAAGGTAGTTAGCTTCGCTGGCATAAACTCCTTGCTGCATACTGATTTCTTGCAGGTTTAAACTTTGGCAAATGACCACGGCAGACAATACTGACAAGGTGAGGGGAACCTCGTACGATATGATTTGGGAAATTCCTCTAAGGGACCCAAGCATTGAAAATTTATTATGGGAGGCCCATCCAGCCAGCATGAGCCCTACGACATCCAAAGAAATGATGGTTAATAAATAAAATACGCCTGTAGGTACTGAGGAACCAATGATATCAGGACCGAGTGGCAGAACAGCGTATCCGGCGAAAACAGAAACAAAAATGATCACTGGTGCTGCCGCAAATAAATTCTTATCTGCCTTTTCTGGAATAATGTCTTCTTTGAAAAGTAGTTTTATAAGATCAGCGATGGTTTGACCTATGCCGTAATACCCGACTTCCATGGGGCCAAGTCTGTCTTGGATAAAGGCTGAAATCTTCCTCTCAGCCCATACTACTACAATCATGTAGGTTAATATTAATGGGAGTATGATTAGAAAAGCAATCAATTGATTTGTATCTAAATTAATATGACAAACTGAGCGAAATAGTTATGCGAGAGGGATAGAAGTGGAAACCCCGCAGTTCCGCTTTTCGCGGACGAGGAGTTGGAACGGATAGCCCGGTCCCACTTTTCGTGGGACTCGCCCAAATCAAATGAATACTCTCGGCACCACTTTTCATCCGCCCCTAAAATAAATCTAGTTATCGGATGCGCTACGTAAGTTTTACAAAGATACCAGATGTTTCTACTTTACCGAATAAAAGGGTCAGTGTTGTGCTTAGAAGGTTTGAATGGAATTGATTATTGTAGTTGCCGGGTGTAAACCAGCCTAAAGAAATTGGAATATCAATGAAACTTGGACGATTTAATATTAGTTAAATATCTGTTTTCTAAAATTTCATTACATGGTATAAATTAAGCATCTTTATTGAAAAGTTTGCGTATGACCAATTGGGATATAACGTTTCTTGTATAGGATGTTCATTTTGGGAGTTTTTATTACAACAGGTTTTTAAGAGTTTAGAACAAATCTTGGACAAAACACTTATAGTCCAATAGAATTATGGAAAAATTAAAATGTGCTCTACTGGTCGACGATGATTCGATCAACAATTTTATAAACGAAAGGCTTCTTAAAAAGCTTGACATAGCAGAAAAGATAAAAATCGTTTTGAATGGTGAAGAGGCCCTGAAATTTATCGAGGAAGTCATTGCCAGCGCCGCACCAGCACCCGATCTTATCTTGCTTGATATAAACATGCCTGTGATGGATGGTTTTGAGTTTCTACAAAACTATAAGAAGCTCGACTTCCCTGGCAAAAAAAGCATTGTAATAGTGATGCTAACGACATCCACCAACCCTAACGACACGAAGAGACTAAATGACTCTGGAGCAAGCGGCTACATAAATAAGCCATTGACGGAGCAGAAATTGAGAGACGTAATGGTCCAATATTTTGGCCATCAGAGCGCGTAATCAAATCCTAACACTTACATTTACTTTAGAACGAACTACTAGTATTTAAAGAAAAGCGTAATAACAACTACGCTTTTCTTTATTGTGGATAGCAAGCCATTCCTCAAATACTAGGACCCTAATATCTCCAAAGTTCTGACATCCTTCCTTCCATCAAAAAATTTATCTAAGACTAATTGGAAAACTGAATTTGTGGCTGGCAATGTGGAAAATAAAGTCATAGATGATTTTAATTTCATGTCATCCGGGCTTCCAAAAATCCTATAGGCGTCATTCGTTTCAAGTCTGACCAATTCGGCGCAAATTTCTAGGAGTCGCTTCCCTAAAATTTGGTGGTTGAAATAGGCTAGCGCTTCGTCGATGTCCTTGATGGCATAATACTTTGAGGTAGAGCTGTAGCCCAGCCCTTGTATTTGGGGAAAGATGTACCACATCCAATGGCTTTGTTTCCTTCCGCGTTTAATCTCAGCCAGTGCAGTGCTATAATCAGATTTCTGAGCATCCAAAAATCGTTGTAGGTCAGGTTGATGTGACATTCTTCTGAGTTGGATTACAAAATTTCTTAATGTTCAAAATCAAAATCCAGCCCTAAGCACCTCTTCTTTTCCAACCTTTAAATGGATCGTAACCGTTCATTTCTTTTTGGTAATAGCCTGTACCATTGTAAGGTCTTATTTCTGGGTGGTCTTTGCATTCATCCGAGCAAGCGCCCTTCATTTTCCAGCCGCAGTCATCACATATAGGCACGTGCAGATTACATTCCGCATTGGCACAGTTTACCATTCTATCGCTATCCACCTGGCAAATGTGACATTTAGAAACCACTTTAGGATTTACCTTATTTATATCGACTATGATTCTGTTATCGAAGACATAACATTTTCCATCAAAATCCTCTCCTTGCTCTTCTATACCGTATTTGATGATGCCTCCATGTAATTGGTACACATTCTTAAAGCCATTCTCCAATAAATACGCACTCGCCTTTTCGCATTTTATTCCGCCGGTGCAGTAGGTTAGAATTTTTTTATCCTTGTATTTTTCCAGCTCCTTTACCTTTTCAGGAAACTCTCTAAAGTTTTCCATATCAAGAGTCATGGCGTTTCTAAACCGACCGACTGAATGCTCATAGTTTGACCTGACATCAAGGACAATCACATCTTCATCGTCTTTGAGCTTTTTAAACTCTGCTGGCTCCAAGTGTATGCCTGTCTTTTCTGTGGGATCTATGTGGGTCAAAGAAGAGTGTACAATCTCGGGTTTAACTCTAACATGTAATTTTTGAAAGGCATGTTGTGGATATTCTTCTAATTTAAAGTCTATTGTTTTAAATCTTTCATCCGCCTTTAAGGTGGCCATGTAAGTTTCGCAGTCTGCATGAAGGCCCGAAATGGTACCATTTAGCCCCTCGCCCGCCACGATAATGCGACCTTTGAGGTTGAGAGACAAACAAAAGAGGTGATGTTCTTCCCGAAATTGCTCCGGGTCTGCTATAGTGGTATAGCAATAGTACAATAGTATTTTATAGGGTTGCATATAACTGTCTTAGGTTCAAACTAAGTGTTAACAATATTTAATTAGATATTATTCAAATAATCCCTGCAATTTAAAACTTAAAACTTGGAATTTCAATTCCAGGCGCTTAGGCTTAAGCATATTGGTTTAGTTTGAATTAGCTTTTTGAAATAGGTTTTGCAGGATTTCCAAAAACCGTCTGCCCATCTTCCACATCAGAAACTACTACTGAGCCCGCTCCAATTCGGGATTTTTTCCCGATTTTTACACCAGAGACTACTGTGACCCCCGATCCAATGAATGCCTCTTTTCCAATTACCACTCCAGAGTTTATGATGGTTCCAGCACCGATTTGTACAAAATCTCCAATTTCCGAATCGAAGTCTAGCACGGTATTGCAACCAAAAATGCAATGGTTACCTACACGCGCGTTGCTATTGATCGTGACACCTGCATTTACCATGTTTCCATGTCCTATGGCGGCAAATTTCGAGATGATAGAATTTTGGTGGATAGCATTTACTGGCATCACCTTTCGCTCCTCTATTAAGAGATTTACGTGGTTCTTCCTGTATTTATTATCGTCCGAGGCAATGAATACCTCGCATTTCTTACCTATTAGCTTTAGAAAACCATCATCATCTGTTGCGCCCATAATTGGCACATCGGAGATTTCCTTGCCGTGTAGTGTGACATTATCATCTAAAAAGCAATACACTACAACGTTGTTGCTTTGAAAAATGTCCAATGCCACTTGACCTAGACCTTGGGCACCGAAGATTATTACAGGATTCTTCATTTTGATTGTTACTAAAATTATGAAATGCAATTTACCCCATAATATAGGTTCTAGCAAGTATAATCGACCGAAGGATTTGGGTCTAAGTTTCAAAGAGTTTGACGTTCCATCTCGAATGCTAGAAGCACAATGCTTATCGGCGAGGGGGGGCCTTTTGGGGCGGATGAGAAAAGGAACTAAAAAAGGCTAGTAATTTGGCCTTCTTATTTTAGCCCACCAACCACTATCATAGAGCGAAGACTATGCGATGGTATACTTGGTTGAATTAAGCTTAGATTCACCAGAATGGTCAAATAAGGGCTGAAAAAAAACCTTATTTGACCTAAAAATGGC
>DASVUU010000604.1:0-7816 GCA_036386935.1 Cytophagaceae bacterium
CAGAATTGGAGATTTGGCGAACACTGTCCGCCAAATTGAATTGGTCTCACTTTCAACGAGTTTTTAGGGTTGCCGATGTAGAGGCTCAAAATATTATCTGCAAGAAGCGGCTAAGAATATGTGGAGTGTTCGAACTTTGGATAGAAATATTTCAACCCTTTATTACCATCGACTTTTGTCTTCTCAAATAAAAGAGCCTGTAGTTAATGAAATGATTGAAAATACAAAAACGCTGCAGCAAGATGCTTTTGAATTTATAAAAAACCCTTCCGTTTTAGAGTTTTTAAATCTGCCAAACAGTTTAAGTTATACCGAACAAGCTTTAGAAAAAGCTTTAATCACCAATTTGCAAAAGTTTATACTAGAGCTTGGTAAAGGCTTTGCCTTTGTAGAAAGGCAGCAGTTGATAAAAACAGAGACAGCTAACTTTTTTATAGACCTAGTTTTCTATAACTATATTTTAAAATGCTTTGTGATAATTGATCTGAAGACTAGCAAAATTACTCACCAAGATGTTGGGCAATTGGATATGTATGTGAGAATGTATGACGATCTGAAAAAGCAAGACACGGATAACCCAACTATTGGCATATTGCTATGCACTGAAACTGATAAAACAATCGCCAAATATTCTGTACTGGCAGAAAACAAGCAACTTTTTGCGACAAAATACTTACCCTATTTACCAACGGAACAGGAACTCATTGATGAAATAGAAAGAGAAAAGACGATGCTTAACCTAATGAAGAATAGCGACGAGTAGGAACAAAAACTCTTTTGGCAAAAATGCTTATCAATTAAGAAACCTTCTCCAACTCCTCCTTCACAAAAGCTACAAGCTCTTTTATATAAGGGCGCGAAAAGTTAAACTTTACCCCTGCTGTTTCATAAACTTCCCTAATTGGTTTGCTATAGCCAAGCTTGAGAGCAGCTAAATATTTGTTGAAAGCCTCCTCACGATTTTTCTTGTAATTTTTCCAAACAGCAATAGCGCCTAGCTGAGCTATGGCATACTCGATGTAATAGAACGGCACTTCATAAAGGTGCAACTGCTTCTGCCATAAGAAATCTTTAAAACGCTCGAGCCCGTTCCAATCTGTAACGGTAATTGTAAACTCATTAAAGATCTTATTCCACTCAGCTTTTCTTTCTTCTAAACTATGTCCCGGGTTTTCATAGATCCAATGTTGGAATTTGTCTATCGTGGCAACCCAGGGAAGCGTTTGTATGATGGATTCAAGATGTTCTCTTTTGGCCCTTTTTAGGTCATCATTATTTGGGAAAAATATCTCCCAATGCTCCATACTTATTAGCTCCATTGACATAGATGCCAACTCTGCCACTTCGGACGGCGGATTTTTAAAAATGTTTAATTCTAAATCTCTTGTTACAAAAGAATGTAAAGCATGCCCGCCTTCGTGTACCATGGTAACTAAGTCCCTCAGGGTAGTAGTTGCATTCATGAAAATAAAGGGAACACCCGTCTCGTCTAACGGATAGTTATAACCACCCGGCGCCTTTCCCTTCCTTGATTCCAGATCTAGGTGATCCATCTGCTTCATGGTAGTGATACACGCTCCTAGATAAGGGCTAATTTGATGGAAACATTGGATCGTTTTCTCGAGCAACTCTTCTCCAGTGGAGAATGGCTTCAAGGGTTCCGCCCCCAAGTAATTAATGGTAAGATCCCATGGCTTCAGCTCTGGTAGTTGTAGCTTCTCTTTCCTTTCCTTCGAAAATTCATCAAGGATAGGCACCACTTCACTTGAAACAGCCTGATGAAATTCAAAACATTCATCTTTTGTATAATCAAACCGACCTAAAGAGGTAAACATGTAATCCCTAAAATTTTCAAAATCCGCATTTCTCGCTACTTCATCGCGTAATTTTATAAGATTGGAGAACAGCTCATCCAATTGTTCGTGGCCCTGATACTTTCGCTCAGCTATTTTTAGATAAACATCCTCCCTCAGTTTCCTATCACCCGATTGTAGATAGTCACCTGCCTGTTGCAGTGTAAGTTCTCTTCCATCAATTTCAACCGTCATAGCTCCAGAAATGCTGCCAAACGTATGTGCTTGTTGCTCTATTTGTGTGAAGAGTGGAATATTATTTTCTCTAAATATTTTGTAATCTTTTTCTAAGTTCCTAATTACTATGTCGTAGCCTGGCTCCTTTATTAGATGCAAATAAGGGCTATTTAAAGCTTTTTCATTGAGGCCGTTAGAAAAGGGGGCAATATGTGGTTGTATGTTGGAAAGGAAATAATTGAATCTATCTGTCAGCTCCTTATTAGCAGTGTCGCACGTCATCCTAATATATCTCCACCCCATATCCTCGGACAATACTGCTTCTAGCTCACTCCGATCCTTAAACCATTGTCGTAGCTCGTCTACAGAGCCAATGACTCTATCTTGTAATTCTATAAAAAAAGGTTCTATAGCTTCCCAATTCTCTACCCTAAAAGATTCAGGTAGAAATACCCTTTTCTTTGCCCTTATTTCAGAAGTAATTTCCATGTTTTTGTTCTTAGTCTATTTCTATTACAACATCTGATGTCACAGGATGCCCTACGCACGTAAGCACATAGCCCATTTTTATTTCTTTATCCGAGAGACCGTCAGCATCATCTAATTGCACTTTGCCGCTGGTACATTTTCCCATACAAGCAGTACACATTCCACTTTGGCAAGAATAGGGTAGGTCAATGTCTGAGTCTAATGCAGCCTGCAATATCGTTTTTGAGATAGGTACTCTGACCTTGTACTCACTCCCTTGGTAAATAATAGTAACTTCCTGGTCTTTTACATCGCCGCTTTCAACCACTTCGCCAACAGGCTCGGGGGAAGAGGATGCTATAAAACTTTCTTGATGTATATTTTCCTTTTTCACTTTCAATATTTCAAGCGCTTTTTTTGCTTCAGCCATCATACCTTCCGGACCGCATATATAATAAAGCGCCTTGTCCATATTTAATTTTGAAAATGACTCTAGGAGTTTTATGATCAATGACTGATTCATTCTACCAGAGGGGAGGGTCAATTTGGAATATGGTTGACTGAGTATATGTACAATGTTCAACCTGTCTCCATGTTCCTTTTTTAGGTCATTCAGTTTTTCTTTGAATATGATGGAGTCTTCATTCCTATTGCCGTAAAGCAAGTAGACATTACTCAAAGGCTCACAAGACAAGACCGTTCTCGCCATGGAATACAAAGGTGTGATTCCACTTCCGGCACCAATCAAGACAATATCTCTTTGAGCAGTTTGATTAGCCTCAAGGTGAAACGTTCCCAGTGGTTGCATTACTTCTATCTCCACTCCTTCTTTAAGATAATCTACCAGATAGGTCGAAGCTTTTCCATGAACTACTTTTTTCACTGTTACCGCAAGCTCCTTGTCAATATATGGGACACTGCAAAGGGAATAGGATCGTCTTATCTTTTCCCCTTCAAGAGGGAGTATAAAAGTCAGAAATTGTCCTGATTTATATTTGACTATAGACTCTGTGGGATGGAAGGCAATAGTAACAGCATCTTCCGTTTCCCTTATAATTTGTTTTACTTTTAAATTAAAATATTGGCTCATTATATACGCGCTTGATTATGAAATTTTTAGCTTATAGAGAGAGTAAAACTTACTTCATAATGCAAAAATAAAAAGTCGTTTGATCTTTTACTATAAAACAAAAAGGTAAGCTAAATTTCTATGAGATTTCAAATTAACCATAATCTGAGAGTTTGGTTTGATAAAAGGTTTAAGGTCCGGTTTTGCCTCAATAATCTCGAAACTTATTAAGGTCACAATATTATTAATAAGTATTGGTTCTGATTAATAATTTATAGTCGTACATGCCCGAAATGGCCTTTTAGTTAATAAATTTTAATACTTTTAAAGATAATTTAAGTCAATTATTAGCTCTATGACTTCTGAGCAAAAAGGGGAAAAATATTATACAGAGATTGCCAAACGGATTTGGATCGTGTTTGGAGGATTGGTATTTCATGTGTTGGTTTTCATTGTGTTTGTTCAACTCAATGTATTGGGCCTATTCGGTTCTATGCCGGACTTTGATAAGGTTGAGAATCCTCAAAGCGAGCAAGCTTCAGAAATATATTCTTCAGACAATATCCTATTAGGAAAATATTTTCGTGAAAATAGAAGTCCCGTAGAGTATGAAGACATTTCACCCAATGTGATCAATGCATTGGTCTCAACCGAAGATGTGAGGTTTGACGAACACTCTGGAATTGACTTGAAGGGTTTCTTTGCCATCTTTTGGTATATGGTCCAAGGCGAACAAAGGGGCTCAAGTACGATTACTCAGCAGCTTGCAAAAAATTTATATAAGACAAGGGGATCGAATTCTGTCGGATTATTGAATAATATTCCGGGACTGAAAATAGTAATCATCAAGACCAAAGAATGGATCACGGCCGTTAGATTGGAAAGAAACTACACGAAGAAAGAAATAATAAACCTCTACCTCAACACCGTAGATTTTGGCAGCAATTCTTTCGGGATAAAGGTCGCCTCCCGCACTTACTTCAATACCTCCCCAGATAGCTTGACCGTACCTCAGGCTGCAACGCTGGTCGGGCTGTTGAAAGCAACTACTCTTTATAGTCCGGTATTGAATCCAAAAAACTCTTTAGAGCGGAGAAATACCGTTATGAAACTCATGACAGAGAATAATACTTTGTCAATGAATGACTATGAAAACTATAAGTCGGCACCCATAGGACTTCAAATGCATGTGGAAGATCACAATGAGGGAAGTGCAACCTATTTTAGAGGGGCTCTGAATAAATATCTAATCAATTGGTGTAAAGAAAATGGTTTTGATCTATATGGGGATGGACTGAAAATTTATACCACCATAGACTCCCGAATGCAAGGCCATGCTGAGGAGGCAGTGCAGGAACATATGACTTCTACGCAGAAGAAATTTTTCAACCATTGGAAAGGTCAGAACCCTTGGAGGTTCGAAAATAAAAAGGAGATTCCCAACTTTCTTGAAGATGCAATAAAGAAAACTGATACCTACAAACAGCTTGTTGCTAAATATGGTGCCGGGCATGATTCCATCAAAATAATTTTAAATAAGCCTTATAGGATGACAGTGTTTTCGTGGCAGGGCGATAAGGACACGACGTTCAGCCCGATGGATTCATTGAGATACTATAAGCATTTTTTACATGCCGGGTTTATGGCCATGGATCCCTATTCTGGAGAAATCAAAGCATGGGTGGGTGGGATAAATTATAAGTATTTCAAATACGACCATGTCAAACAAGGGAAGAGACAACCAGGCTCTGCATTTAAGCCATTTGTTTATGTGACCGCCTTAGCTAACGGATATAGCCCTTGCTATGAAATAGCTGATGTTCCGATTTCCTTTACTTATGAAGAAAATGGCGAGAAAAAAACCTGGTCTCCTAAAAACGCTGACTGGGTATTTACTGGCGATACTCTTTCGCTTCGTCGAGCAATGGCCAAATCAGTAAACTCTGTGGCTGCGCATGTGATGCGTTTAGTAGGTCCAGACAACGTGGTAACGTATGCAAAAAAGTGTGGGATAAAGAGCCCGTTGAAGAGTGTGCCTTCCCTTTGTCTTGGCTCTAGCGATGTGAGTGTGTATGAAATGACAGGCGCTTACAGCACCTTTGTAAACGGCGGTGTGTCGATTGAGCCTATCTTTATTTCAAGAATTGAAGATAGAAACGGAAACGTGATCCACGAAGTAATTCCAAAAACATCTGATGCGATTAGTGAAGAGGTTGCATATTCTATGGTCCACATGCTCAAAGGAGGAACTGAAGAGTATGGAGGAACTTCTCAGGCTTTGTATCCTTATGATATTTTCAAAGGAAATGAAATAGGAGGAAAGACAGGTACAACTTCTAATCACTCCGACGGTTGGTTTATGGGAGTCACCAGAAGTTTGGTCGGCGGGACCTGGGTTGGAGGAGAAGACAGAAGTATACATTTTCGTACAGGGCAGTTAGGTGAAGGATCAAAACTGGCTTTGCCAATATTCGGGCTTTTTCTAGAAAAAGTTTATAAGGACCCAACTATCAATATTACTAAAGGTTATTTCAAAAGGCCCAAAAAGTATACAGTGAATCTACATTGCAAATATAGGCCAGTTAGAATGAAGATCGACAGCACGGCTATATTGGAAGACGAAGCGCTCTCTGCACCTGTTCCCCTGGAGTAATCTACTTTAAACAAATCACCATTTTTCTGATTATTGCTATACTCTAATTTAAATAAGATCAGAATGGTAGATAATGTACTTGACATTTTAGTCGTAGAAGATGAAATGAGCTCAGCACTTTTGACAGAAAGAATCAAAAGTGAATTTCCCTCTAATGTAAATGTATTTACTGATGGCACTGGTATAAAACACGATCTTCAGCTTTTAGCAAACAGAGATATAGATCTAGTAATTTTGGACCACCAGTATGCTAACGTTAGTATTGCCGATGCTATAAAGGTCATTAGAAAACGAAGACCTGACGCGGGTGTTATAGTATTGTCAAGTAACAATAGCGATGAACTCGCCAGAAGTATAAAAGATGCAGGTGCGTATGATTTTATCTACAAAGACAAAAGCGCCCTTGATAAAGTTATTTACACAATAAAGGCTTTCATCTCTCATAAAAATCTTAAAAAGGAGAATCTTAACTTAAGGAGATCCTCTAAAAAATCTTCAACAACAATAGCATTGCTAGTGATCCTCGCGGTAATCGCGATTGGAATATTGATATATTTATTGACCTAATTTCGAACAAGATCACGGACATAACCAATCCGTGATCTGGCTTTGAAACTACCTCGCTAACTCGACTTTTAAAAATTTCGCAGTATAGCTCTTTTTCTCTTTTACAATCTGCTCGGGTGTTCCCTGGCAGATAATCTCTCCTCCTTTATCTCCTCCTTCAGGGCCAAGATCTATTATATGGTCAGCCATTTTGATCACATCAAGGTTGTGTTCTATAATCAACACGGTGTTGCCTTTGTCTACCAATTTATTGAGCACGTCCATCAATAATTTTACGTCTTGGAAATGCAATCCTGTAGTAGGCTCATCTAAAATATATAACGTCTGACCGGTATCCTTTTTTGATAATTCAGTCGCTAGCTTCACACGTTGAGCTTCTCCTCCTGAAAGCGTGTTCGCATGTTGGCCAAGAGTAACATAGCCAAGACCCACGTCATTCAAAGTTTGAATCTTCCTAAGAATCCTATATTGATTTTCGAAAAATTCAACAGCCTGCTCTACGGTCATGTCTAACACGTCGGAAATTGATTTTCCCTTGTATCTTATTTCTAGCGTTTGCCTATTATACCTTTTGCCTTTGCACTCCTCACAGGGAACGTGCACGTCTGGCAAAAATTCCATTTCTATTAGTTTCAATCCTGCACCTTCACACGTCTCACAGCGGCCTCCCTTTACATTGAAAGAAAATCTTCCAGGTTTGTATCCTCTGATTTTAGCCTCAGGTAGCTGCGTGTATAAGGTCCTTATTTCTGAAAAAACTTCGGTGTAAGTTGCTGGATTGGAGCGAGGAGTCCTTCCAATAGGCGATTGATCTACTTCAATCACCTTGTCTATATGTTCGAGTCCCTTGATAGATTTGTGCTCTAACGGTTCTTTCTTAGAATTAAAGAAATGCTGATTCATGATTGGGAATAGTGTATCATGAATTAGACTAGACTTCCCACTTCCTGAAACTCCCGTGAGACATATCATTTTCCCTAAGGGCAATTCTAGATTTACATTTTTTAGGTTGTTTCCTTTAGCTCCTTT
>DASVUU010000605.1:0-1751 GCA_036386935.1 Cytophagaceae bacterium
TAGATGTTCAAAGATTACACAACCTGTGGTTATAATTTAGAACATACCAAGGTCAATGAAGCTCGCTTTTTAGCCTTAATCTTGTTAGTTGCGATAGCTTATAGTTTGGTGACAATTCACGGACAATGGATCAAGAAATTAGGTATAGAAAATTATGCTGGACGGATCAATGAGCATCAAAACAAAACCCCACTTCGTAAGTGAATTTAGTCTGAGGCTTTATGGACAACGGTGGATCTATGGGATGGAATGATGGAACGATTGGGTAATAAGTCTAATTGCACTCAAACCCCGTAAACGTCTCTATTTTCAACGTGGCTTCTACACCCTATCCCTCATGCAGCAAACATCATAGGTGCGTAGTTACCCGTTAAGGGCGCGAGCGCAAACTTTGGGCAACTAGGTTTTGGAGCCAGCTAGTTGGAGATGTGCTTGGTAGGTAGAGGGGGTGTCTCCTTTCCAGGAGAGGGGGGCGCTGAGCTTGCCGCAAAAGGGAATACAGAAAACTCGAGTTTTGTCAATTCCTCCTCAATTGTGTGGCAGTAGATGGATAAATCGATGGCAGCACGAACTCTCTTATCCAGATCAATCAGCACTTTTTCACCCAGATCCGGACTTGCCGATGTAGTGCCGTTAAACAAAGGCTGGAGAATAAATACTTGTAGCAATTTCAGGCACATTTCCGCTTGGTCACTGCTAAGCAGATTAATAATAGGTACATAGCTATATTTTATGATTGACCAAGTTTTCCAGTTTGCAAGTTGTGCTGCCCACTCATCAGGGCGGTAAACATAAGAAGGATTGCCGCCAATTGCGGATATAGATATCTGGCGAGTTTGGTTTGCAGTTTGTGTTGCCTCATTCTGGGCGCTACTATTACTCTTAGCGGAACTTGCTGAAACATCAACCGGACCAATTCCTGCTTGTCCTGAAACACCCCATGCCATACTATGCAACGCCTGATTAGCAGCCCTTATATCAGACAGCTCTTGGACATCCTCGCTGTACAGAACGCCTCCTAACGTACATTCATTAATGTAGTAGAATCCAAATTGACTCAGCAGCAACAAAAGTTTACCATAACAGACGTGAACAGATCTTGATGTCTGCCATTTGGACGGCAATTCAATTTTCTTTGTTACATACTCTTCAAGAGAGTGGCCGTCAACCAGGCAGTCTTCTAGTATCTGCGTGATTGCATTTTTAAAGTCTTTTGTGATTTTTAGCGCTTTCGCTGGGAAATAAAGCTCTATTTTTGGTATAACTTGTCTCACTAATAAGTAGACAGTTTTTCCGGAATTTGCATTAGCACTAGCGGTCTGATTTTGGTTACCGTAATTGCCACCCCCACCCACATTTACCCAACCTGATGAAACCCCAATATTGGTGCTTACCTTCCAACTCGAAGCCCCGGATTTGAGCATTTGGTGATCTCTGGAAGAGAAAGAAAAGAATTTTTCCAAATAGACTTCACGTTTGGGTCTTTTGTAGTAAGGAGGAAAAAACTCCTCTAGCAAGCTAAAATAACTGGAAACCAACGGATCTCCCGTCACAAGGTCGTTATGTGTAGTCTTTTCTTCTTGAAGGGAGAAGTAACTCCGAATATTTTTTAACCCTTCCTCAGTTAATACGGATTCTGGATTTAAAGTCAACCCTTTATAAAGGTTGTTTCTCAGCATCAGCTCTATAATGCACGCATATTTATCTTGTACCCGCAGGTCAAAGAAGTCTAAGGAGTCAGAAGGTTCTTT
>DASVUU010000606.1:0-2028 GCA_036386935.1 Cytophagaceae bacterium
ATCTGAGGGGCACTTCTGTAAAAACTTCTTAGCTTAACGAGTAGTTTATAGAACGTAATCTTCATAGGAATAGGATTTAGTTGCTGCATTATTTTACGCAGTTGCCTAAATTTAGGTTGTGAAAATCGATAAGTAAAAAGCTCAACAATTGCTGAGCCAATTACATTAGATAAATCGCTTCAAGTTTTCTAGCCTTTTTAACAAAGGTGGATGGGAGTAATTAAAAAAGACATAGGCGGGATGTGGCGTCAAATTACTTAGATTATTAGCTGACAGCTTTTTCAAAGCGGCAATAAGAGGTGCTCCTGAGAAAGTTTTGGCTGCAAATTCATCTGCTTCAAATTCGTTTTTTCTCGACATCATATTCATTCCTATTCCAATTACAGTAGAAATAGGATTAAACAGCAACCCAAAGGCGATAAGATTTAGATGAATGGCGTTATTGATGCCACCAAGAGAATCTGAGAGAACTGGATTAAAAACAAACCGTGATAAAATAAATAACATCAGCCCGGTTTGAAGGATAGAAAGTACCATTCCCACCTGAATATGCTTTTTCTTGTAGTGCCCTACCTCATGCGCCAATACTGCTACCAGCTCCTCCGTACTTTGGTCTTTGATAAGCGTATCGTAAAGCACAATCTTCTTTTTTGGACCCAAGCCCGAGAAAAAGGCATTTGCTTTGGAAGAACGCTTGGAGCCGTCTATCACAAAGATATTATGCAACGGAAATCCAACTTTCTGTGAATAGGTATAGATGGTTTGCTTCAGCTTCCCATCTTCCAGGGGAACCAATTTATTAAATAATGGAAGGATAAGGGAAGCATAGAACATATTTACAAATACTAAGAACGCCGAGATAATAAGCCAAAACCAGTACCAAAAATTATTCCCAAGAACCTCCACTAAGTATAAGAAAACAGATCCCAAAAGGCCTCCCACTATAATGGTTAATAAGTAGCCTTTCATCTTATCCAATAGAAAGGTTTTTACATTCGTTTTATTGAACCCAAATTTCTCTTCTATTACAAAGGTTTTATAAAGTGAAAAGGGCATATTTATTAAATCGCTGACCAAAAATATTACCCCAAAAAAAGCAAGAGAAAGCAATATGCCCGGACTTATAAATACCCTTAGCAAGAAATCTAATTTTCCAAAGGCGCCTGTTAGGAGTAATGTCGATGTTACTAAAAAACTAAAGGTTGAGGTAATAAAGCCAAACCAGGTATTTACCCGATGATACTCCAAAGACTTTTGATACTTATCGTGTTCAAATATATCTGCTAGCACTGTAGGCAGGGCTCTGCTGTTACTTTTTAGGTTAAGGAAACTGAGAGTTTGATCTAAAACATAGTCGAAGATCAAAATCCCAATAATGATATTTAAAACGGTAGCGGCCTCCATTAATAATATTTACTTTGGATTAAATAGTGTTTTACATAGTCCTCTACTCCTAATTCCAGTGAATGAAACTCATTATTATATCCAATAGACCTCAGCTTATTCATCTCCGCCTTTGTATAATATTGGTATTTATCCCTTATGTCGATTGGAGTGTCTACATATTCTATTTCAATATTTTTCCCTAACGCTTTAAAGGTATTTTCAGCCAAGTCCTTAAAAGTTCTAGCAACTCCACTTCCCAAATTATAAATCCCTGAGTTTTTCCGATGATGCATCAAAAAATAGATTACTTCCACCACGTCCTTTACATATACAAAATCCCTCATTTGACCACCATCCTCAAAATTTGGATTATGGGACTTAAATAGCTTCATTTTACCAGTCGATTCAATCTGTTTATACGCATGAAGGATTACAGATGCCATTCTTTCTTTGTGGTATTCGTTAGGTCCGTATACATTGAAAAATTTTAGACCAGCCCAGAAAAAAGGTTTCTCTTTTTGCTCTAATGCCCAAATGTCGAAATCATTTTTCGACTCTCCATACGGATTCAGTGGGCTCAACTCTGACAGTCGGGTTTCATCATCCACATATCCATTCTCGCCCAGTCCGTAAGTGGCAGCA
>DASVUU010000607.1:0-10559 GCA_036386935.1 Cytophagaceae bacterium
TAAATTAAGTTTAAAAAATGGCTTAATGTGTGTAGCTGAAGCATTTGGCAAAATTGCATAAAAAATCCTATACTAAAAAATTTAGCATAGGATTTTAGAATAATGCATTTTAAAACATTTATATTATCATACCTGCACCTACAGTTTCATTTGTAAATTCATCAATAAGTATAATACTTCCTGTAAAACGGTTTTTCTTATAGCTGTCATAAAACAATGGGCTTGTTGTACGCAGTTGAATCCTTCCAATATCGTTTAGGCCTATTGTTTTATCATCCTCGATTCGGTGTAAAGTATTGATATTTACTTTGTACCTGATGTCTTTTACAATACACCTGGCTTCTTTAGTGGTGTGGCGGATAGTATACTTTCCTCCTTGTTGTAGTTTTTTCTCGCTGAGCCAGCAGATCATCAATTCAATGTCCTGACTATTCTCGGGCTGATTGTTAGGTTTGACAATCATATCGCCCCGACTGATATCAATGTTATCTTCTAAAGTAATTGTCACTGACATCGGAGCGTAGGCCTCTTTCACTTGTCCATCGAGCGTCTCTATAGATTTGATCTTCGTTGTGAAGCCTGAGGGAAGAGCCATTATCTCATCACCAGGTTTAAAAATTCCACCATCCACACGTCCTGCGTATCCTCGGAAGTCATGGTGTTCGTCTGTTTGCGGACGTACCACCCATTGAACTGGGAATCTTGAGTCCACATAATTTAAATCGCTTCCGATATTTACATTCTCTAACGTATAAAGTAGTGTACCTCCTTTGTACCAAGGCATACTCTCAGATTTGTCAACCACGTTGTCTCCATGCAGCGCACAAATTGGAATGTATTGAATGTCTGGGACAGCTAGTTTTGATGAAAACTCTGTGAAGTCACCCTTTATTTTTTCATACACATCTTCACTGTAATTGACAAGGTCCATCTTGTTGATACAGATTACGAGGTGTTTTATTTGAAGTAATGACGCAATGAAGGCGTGTCGACAAGTTTGCTCAACAACCCCATGACGCGCATCAACGAGAACGATTGCAAGATTGGCAGTGGATGCACCCGTTACCATATTTCTGGTATATTGAATATGCCCAGGAGTGTCTGCAATAATAAACTTTCTTTTAGGAGTTGCGAAATATCGGTAAGCGACGTCGATAGTTATTCCCTGTTCTCTTTCTGCACGCAAACCATCCGTTAGTAAAGCTAAGTTCACATATCCATCACCTCTTTGTTCGCTTGTTCTTTCAATCGCCTCAAGTTGATCTTCAAATATGGATTTGGAGTCATACAAAAGTCTTCCTATAAGAGTACTTTTCCCATCATCCACACTTCCTGCTGTAGTAAATCTAAGCAGGTCCATTTGTAAATAATTATTGTCAACTGTAGTACCAGGCATCAGTTCTTATTTTTAAAAGTTTGTCTAAAATTGAATTGCTTTTTTGTATCCTTATTTTGGAAAGTTCTAGAAATATCCAAGTTTTTTTCTGTCTTCCATTGCCGCCTCAGATCTTTTATCGTCAGCTCTAGTGCCGCGCTCTGTCTGACGTGCTGAAGAAACTTCTTGAATTATATCTTCCAATGAATTAGCAAAAGACTCAACTGCGCCTGTACAAGTCATATCACCAACAGTTCTGAAACGCACTTGTCTTTCTTCGTAAAACTCGTCTTTTAAAAGCGTAATATGATCGGATTTAGCGAGTAACATTCCACCGCGATTGACGATCTGACGTTTGTGCGTAAAATATAACGTAGGGATAGGAATATTTTCTTGCGCAATATATTGCCATACATCCATTTCAGTCCAGTTGCTCAACGGGAATATTCTAAAATGCTCGCCTACGTGCTTCTTGCCATTGAATAGATTCCATAGTTCTGGTCTCTGGTTCTTTGGGTCCCACTGTCCAAATTCATCCCTGTGCGAAAAAAAGCGCTCCTTTGCTCTTGCTTTTTCTTCGTCACGTCGCGCTCCACCAAAGGCTGCATCGAATTTGAATTCCTCTACTGCATCTAATAAAGTAACCGTTTGAAGTCCATTACGGCTTGGGTTTGGTCCCTTTTCTTCGATAGCCCGTCCTTGATTTATAGAGTCCTGTACATTGCGTATGATAAGCCTGGCGCCGATGTTTTCAACCATTTCATCCCTAAAATCTAAAGCTTCCTGAAAATTGTGTCCAGTATCAATATGCATTAAAGGAAAAGGTAGCTTGGCAGGCCAGAAAGCTTTTTGTGCTAAGCGTACCATTACAATTGAATCTTTTCCTCCAGAAAAAAGAAGCACAGGTCTTTCAAACTGGGCAGCAACTTCACGCATAATGAAAATGGCCTCGGATTCTAGTTGCTTTAAATGGGTAAGGTTGTAATTCATATTATTATTCCTTTATATTTAGAATAGGCAGGTTTGGATAAATATTATTGGGAGATTTTTATTCTTTTATAAATGGATTCAACAATTATCTGAAGGGAAGTTTCGAGCGAGTTTTTGTCCGTTCTTACCTCAAGAGCCGGCGTCTTTGGTTCCTCGAATGGTGCGTCGAGACCTGTGAAATTTTTTATCTCCCCGTTTCGTGCCTTTTTATAAAGGCCCTTCACGTCTCGTTGCTCACACACCTCAAATGGGCAGTTAATATAAACTTCGAAGAAGTCAGCCGTGCCGATGATATTTTTTGCGAGACTACGAATTTCTTCTGTGGGACTGATAAAGGAACAAATTGTAATGGCGCCACTGTCTAAGAAAAGCTTGGAAACTTCTGCTGCTCTTCTAATATTTTCTATTCTATCAGCGTCACTAAAGCCAAGATTGTTGTTAATTCCTGTTCTCAAATTATCTCCGTCAAGCAATTTCGTAAAAAAGCCCTCTTGATGCAGTTTTTGTTCTATTGCTTTAGCCAATGTGCTCTTGCCGGACCCAGATAAACCAACCATCCAAATTACTATTGCCCTCTGATTTAGCAGTTGTTCCTTGTCCTCTCTTCTTAGAACCTGATCAAATATTGGATGGATGTTGCTCAAGGTATTATTTTTGCCTTCAAAAGTAGTACAAAATGTCTAAAAGTAGTAGGGCAAATAAAAATTAAAGAAAATCCTATCGAGTAAAACTTGTATTTAAACTATTTTATCTTTCTAAAATTATGTTAGTTAGGAATTTGACGATTCTTTATTTACTTTCAATGCCCTTATCTAAATGAATGAAATTAAAGTCTGAAATTGTTTTAACCTTAGTGGCTATTGGGCTTACCATTATTGTTATTTCCGGCTTTTTATATTATTACAACGCAAAATCAACTGTTTTAAAGCAGGTAGTAAATCAGCTTCAATCGATCTCTGAATCTAAAAAGCAAAGGCTTGAAGGGATTGTGTCAAGTAACTTGCAGGAGATGCAGACGATTCAGAATAGGGCAGTATTGAAACAATACCTTTCAAAATATATTGAAGATACTACCGACAGGTATCCCGCTCAATCTTACAAGTTATTATTGTATAATGCCCTGACCCGCATAAAGGGAGAATACAAAGGCATAGAAGATGCCTCTATAGCAGACATTAATGGTAATGTACTTGTTTCTACAAACCCACAGCATCCAAAGAATATTGCGGATGAAGAATATTTTAAACATGCAGTAAGAGGAGAGGAATGTTTGCACTTCTTTTCTGATGCAGAAAGGAGGGAAGTAGTTTGGTTTAATGCGGGCGTCTTAGAATCCTACTCTAAGGTTTTAGGGATAATTGTCTTGGAATATAGTGTAGATGAAATCGAGTCCATTACGAACGACTACACTGGTCTTGGAACAACTGGGGAGACAACCATTGGTGGCTGGCAGCAGGGAAAGATTCTATTTATAACCAAAACTCGTTTTATCAAAAAGAGCCTCTTTCAAGTAGCAAATTCTACCGCGATGCACAAGGCTATTGGAAAAGAAGAAAATGTCTATAAAGATCTAGAGGATTACCGCGGAGCAGAGGTAATCGCGTCAAGCAGATATATTTTTAAGACTGGATGGGGATTGGTTACAAAGATTGACCGTCAGGAAGCGTTGATACCAGTGCAGGCGTTTAAAGCCATCAGTTTTTATATAGGATGTTTTTCCGTTATAATATTAATTTTGATTTCTTTTATTATTGCCGAGAACCTTGTTAGGCCTATAAATATTATATCCTCAACGGCCTTAAAGATTAGTGAGGGAGACCTTCAGCAGAGAGTAAGTATTCACTCGAAAAATGAGTTGGGAGATTTAGCGTCTTCCTTTAATAGTATGACGGAAAGCCTGGTATTAACCCAGCAAAGACTTGAGGAAAAACTAAGTGAGCTGGATAGGTCAAACGTAGCGTTAGAAAAGTTTGCCTACATAGTATCCCATGATTTAAAAGCCCCCCTGCATTCTATATCGTCTCTTGCGGAGATTATATCCATGGAATTGAAGGACAAGGCTAGCCCTGAGACGAATCAATTAATCTCTATGCTACACATGAAGGTGAAGCAAATGCACGAATTGATAAATGGCATATTAGCATACTCAAAGGTTGGGGTCGACATTGATTCCCAAAAAGAGCGCGTAGATCTGCAGCAGATAATTGACGAAGTAAGAGAGGCAATTGTCTCTACCAAAAATGTGGATGTACATATTGAAACAGCTTTACCCGAATTATATATCGAACGAGTATTGATATTCCAATTATTTCAGAACTTAATCAGCAACGGGATAAAATATAATTATAACGATGAGATAAAGATAGCCATTGGCTGGACTGACAAGGAAAGCGACCACTTGTTTTTTGTTCGGGACAATGGCATTGGAATTCCTGAAGAATATTATGAAAAGATTTTTGACATTTTTCAAACCCTACAATCTAAAAACTCAGATAGTACTGGAATTGGGCTGTCCATTGTAAAAAAAATTGTTGAGACAAAGGGAGGCAAAATCTGGGTTGAATCAACCGTTAACAAAGGATCTACATTCTTTTTTACCCTTCCAAAGGAGACCCCAAAAACGCTCAGCCATAATAGGATCAACTAATTGAAAAATAGAATAATTATTACTGGTGATGGGTCTCCCACGATCTATGTTGAAGGTATGGATGAAACATACCATTCCGTGCATGGTGCTTTAACTGAATCGGTACACGTATATATTAATGCTGGTTTAAAAACCCTCTTGCAGGAAAATATTCGGGTCCTAGAAGTAGGTCTCGGAACGGGCTTAAACGTATGGCTGACAGTGCTGGAAGAAACAAGCCTAAAAAGGAATATAGAATATACGGCCTTAGAGCCCTATCCATTAGACAAAGATTTAATAGCGGATCTAGTCGGACAAGAAATTTTTAAGGATAATAGACACCTCCTATATCAAGTTCATTCCGATCAATGGGACGAATTCCAACCTTTAAGTCCAAGCTTTCTGTTTAAAAAGATAAATCAACCGTTAGAGACCTATCGGCCTCTGGGGAGTTTTGATTTGATATATATGGATGCTTTCGCGCCTAGTAAGCAGGCGGATATCTGGTCTTTAGACAATATTCAAAAGCTTTACGACATGCTTTTTCCGGGAGGAATATTGGTAAGTTATTGCGCAAGTGGAGCGTTCAAAAGGAACCTAAAAATAAGTGGATTTGTAATTGAATCATTGCCTGGCCCTCCACGCAAAATGGAGATGACTAGAGCCAGAAAAATAGGTTCTGATGTTTAGTCAAAGCTTAGTAAATTTGAAGCTAAAATAAATCGTTAAATGTATATTTCTTTAAACAAGGATATTGATAAACTGGTGGTAATCGGGGATAGGGTTTTAATAAAACCAAAGTCAGCCAAAGATCAGCTTAAAAGTGGATTATTCCTTCCTCCAGGTGTTCATGAAAAGGAGAGGATACAAAGTGGCTACATTCTTAAAGTTGGCCCTGGCTTTCCAATCCCAACATCGACAGATGATCAAGAAAGTTGGAAATCTAAAGAGGAAAAAGTGAAATATCTGTCTTTGCAGGTGAAGGAGGGCGACTTAGCCATATACCTTCAGAGTGGCGCGCACGAGATTACATATAATAATCAGAAGTATTTTATAGTGTCTCAATCCTCCATTCTTATGGTAGAGCGCGATGAGGATCTTGTAATAGAATAAGTTTAGTTGGTTAGTCCCTGTTTTTCCAATAGGGCAAATTCTTTGGCAAAATAAGTCAAAATTATTTTTGCCCCAGCTCTTTTTATGCTTAATAAAGATTCTAGCATGGCCTTTTCCCCATTTATCCAGCCCCTTTGCGCGGCAGCTTTGATCATTGCATATTCGCCACTGACGTTGTAGGCTGCAATTGGAATCTCGTAGTTGTCGTAAAGGGTTTTAATAATATCAAGATAAGCGAGCGCCGGTTTAACCATTAGAAAGTCTGCCCCTTCGTTGTAGTCAAGTTCAGCTTCTACTAATGCTTCGCTGGAATTTGCGGGATCCATCTGATAGGTTTTCTTATCCCCAGCTTTAGGGGCAGAGTTTAAAGCATCTCTAAATGGGCCATAGAATGAACTGGCATACTTAGCTGTATAGGCCATTATCGAAACATCACTAAACCCTTCCTCGTCCAAAACTTCTCTCAGGTACCCGATTCTGCCATCCATCATATCTGAGGGACCAATAATATCAGCACCTGCACGGGCTTGAGCCAAAGCCATTTTTCCCAGAATATAAAGAGTCTCATCATTTACGATTTGCCCATTTTTTACTAGCCCGTCATGTCCATCAGAGCTGTATGGGTCCATCGCGACATCTGTCATAATGCTGGCTTCAGGAAAATTTTGTTTAATGAGTCCTATTGTCTTTATATACAAACCCTCCATGTTGTGGCTTTCTTTGGCATAAGGATCTTTGAGATCTTCATCAATTTGAGGAAACAGTGCAAAGGTCTGTAAACCAAGTGAAAGACATTCTTCGATTTCCTTCAATATCAAATCGGGAGAATAGCGAAATATGCCAGGCATCGAGCCTATCTCGGTTTTCAATGCACTTCCTTTCGTCAGAAACATTGGGTATATTAGGTCATTGACTGTTACCTGATGTTCTCTTACCAGGTCTCTTACTGCTGCAGATTTTCTATTCCTCCTTGGTCTTCGCATATTAGTCTTTTAACTAAATATTGGAGCTATTTAAAACTCCAATATTGTCTTTTCTATAATGTCACAGCACTCTAAAAGTTGATCCTCAGTGATGACAAGCGGAGGTGCGAACCTTATAATATCACCATGTGTAGGTTTCGCCAACAATCCATTGTCTTTAAGAGATACACATACATCCCAAGCGGTACGTCCGTCATTGGTGGGTTTTATAACAATTGCGTTCAAAAGACCTTTCCCTCGCACATCTAATATATGAGGAGATTTGGCCTTTATGTCGTTCATTCTTTTCCTAAAGATTTTACCCAATCTCTGAGCATTTTCTACCAGTCCTTCCTCTTTGATCACTTCAAGTGCAGCAGTACACACTGCTGCTGCAAGAGGATTGCCACCGAAGGTGGATCCATGTTCACCAGGTTTTATGGTCAACATAATTTCATCAGACGTCAACACAGCAGATACAGGATAAACACCGCCCGACAATGCCTTGCCTAATATTAACAGGTCTGGATGAACGCCTTCATGGTCAGAAGCCAACATCATTCCTGTTCTTCCGATACCTGTTTGTATTTCATCCATCATCAAGATGACATTGTATTTTTTACACAGTTCTTCCGCTTTTTTCAGGTATCCCGCTTCTGGTACGTAGACTCCCGCCTCACCTTGTATTGGTTCTACCCAAAATCCACAAACGTTCGGGTTTTGCAATGCTTTTTCCAAAGCCACTACATCATCGTAAGGAATTACCTGGTAGCCTGGCATAAATGGTCCAAAATTATTTCTGGAGTCAGGATCTGTCGAAGCACTTATTATACCAATGGTTCTTCCGTGGAAATTTCTCTCCACAGCAACGATGATGGCCTCATTTGCTGCAATCCCTTTTTTTGTATATCCCCACTTGCGGGCTAGTTTTATCGCAGTTTCATTTGCTTCGGCGCCAGAGTTCATCATCAGCACCTTTTCATAGCCAAAATAATCGCATAGGTATTTCTCGCATTCCCCCAGCTTGTCATTGTAAAAAGCTCTAGAGGTTAGAGTAAGTGTCTTGGCCTGCTCAATAAGAGCATTTATAATTTTTGGATGACAGTGCCCTTGGTTTACGGCGCTGTAGGCAGAAAGAAAATCAAAATATCGCTTTCCCTCTACATCCCACACATATACTCCTTCGCCTTTAGAAAGCACTACGGGCAGCGGGTGGTAGTTGTGCGCTCCATATTTGTTTTCTAATTCTATTGCTTCCTGGCTTGAAGTAATTGTGTTTACCATAAATTTTGAATTAAATTGCTATAATAACTGTATATAATAAAGCATAAAGGTAATAAAAGCTATTCATTAAAATTGGAAGAGCCAGGAGACATTTTGAAGGAGGGCGAAGATTTTTACTATAATGAAGATGGTTATATGGTCTTCACTCCCGCTCATCATCTTAAACGTGGGTACTGTTGTAAAAACGGATGTAGGCATTGTCCATATGGGTTTAAACCTTTAAAAGGGTCTAAAGAGGCTTGAGTTTTACTATTGCGATTCTACGTCATAGTAGCACAACTATATTTCTAAATATTTTATAAGCTCCTTTCTATTTTAATTTATTCTTTTTATCTTTGCGACCCGATTATAATAAAAAGCTACCATTATGGCGAGAGTTTGCGAGATTACAGGAAAGAGAACACAAGTGGGAAACAAAGTTTCTCATGCGAATAATAAATCATTAAGAAAATTTTATCCAAACCTTCAGACAAAGAAGTTCTTCATTCCTGAAGAAAATAAATGGATAGTTTTAAAAGTTTCGACTTCTGCTATCCGGACTATCAATAAGATTGGTATTTCTGCTGCTATAAAAAGAGCAAAATCGCAAGGAAGAACGATTAAGATTGACTAAAAAGTATCGCTAAAGAATACAACAATGGCAAAGAAAGGTAATAGAATACAGGTTATAATGGAGTGCACTGAGCACAAACAAAGCGGCGTTGCAGGTACAAGCCGTTACATTACTACCAAAAACAGAAAGAATACTACCGAAAGATTGGAGCTTAAAAAGTACAATCCAGTATTAAAAAAATATACAGTACATAAAGAAATTAAATAACCATGGCTAAGAAGGTTGTTGCAACACTTAAGAAAGCTGACGCTGGCAAAGGATTTGCCAAAATCATCAAAGCAGTAAAGTCTCAGAAAACTGGTGCTTACACGTTCCGTGAAGAAATTGTACCTATAGATCAGGTTCAAGACGCTCTAAAACAGTAGTTTACTGTCGGTATAAATATTAAAGAGTCCCCCTCAAAGGGGACTTTTTTTGTTATATTAGATATTATCTCAAATAATGGTTAAATTGATATAATATCTTTTTTAAATTTCAATCAAATGCTCAGTTTCTTCTCAAAAGAAAAAAAGGAAAATCTCGATAAAGGTCTCGAAAAATCTAAAGACAGCTTTTTCTCCAAGCTAGGTAAGGCCGTAATGGGCAAATCCAAAGTAGATGAAGAGGTGTTGGACAATCTAGAGGAAGTCCTGGTGACCTCAGACGTAGGCGTAGGCACGACACTAAAGATTATTAAAAGGATAGAAGAAAGGGTAGCACGTGATCTGTATTTGAATACCTCAGAACTTGATTCTATATTAAGACAAGAAATTGCCAAGCTATTGTCTGAAAACAATAGTGAAGACCTAGACGATTTTACCATTCCTAAACTAGATATCCCTTATGTCATCATGGTAGTTGGAGTAAATGGGGTAGGCAAAACAACAACAATAGGCAAATTGGCCTCGCAATTCCAAAAGAGAGGAAAAAAAGTAGTTTTAGGTGCGGCAGATACTTTTCGCGCTGCTGCAGTTGATCAACTTATCCTTTGGGGCGAGCGTGTTGGAGTGCCCGTCATCTCACACGGAATGAACACAGACCCAGCATCGGTTGCGTTTGATGCAGTGAAAACCGCGGTAGAAATGAAGGCTGATGTAGTTATCATAGACACAGCGGGAAGGCTCCATACCAAGGTTAACTTGATGAATGAGCTTACAAAGATAAAAAGAGTGATTCAGAAATTCATTCCAGAAGCCCCTCACGATGTTCTTTTGGTACTTGACGGCAGTACAGGTCAAAATGCTATGATTCAGGCCACGGAATTTACAAAGGCCACTGATGTTACCTCTCTAGCAATCACGAAGCTTGACGGTACAGCCAAAGGCGGTGTAGTGATAGGGATCTCCGACGAATTTAAAATTCCGGTTAGATACATTGGGGTAGGAGAGAAGATAGATGACCTACAAGTTTTTAACAAAAAGGAATTTGTCGATTCCTTATTCAAAAAGTAAACATAGCTTTTTTCATCACAGACAGAAATTAGCTAAACAATGAACTCTATGTTCCTGAACGGTATTGTAATTCTTACACCATTCCCAGGAATAAAATTATTCTAAATGAAAACCAAGGGCCTTAAAAATAATAAAATCAATATTGTCACATTAGGCTGCTCCAAAA
>DASVUU010000608.1:0-7839 GCA_036386935.1 Cytophagaceae bacterium
TCCTGAGGCGAAGTCCATTATATACGATTCGGGAGATATAAAAATCCAGCCTGAAAATATCGACAGGGCAAAGAGCTATACCCTCGGGATTGTATGGGGAAGTAACTATTCCACCCAAAAGCAATCGATCATCCTCTCAAAAAACGGCAAAGAAACAGAGATTTTGCCTTCTACGGTTTTGCCGGATCTTTCCTTGGGGAAAGAACCGCATCTCTATTTAATTGAACTCGATCCCGAGCTAATGCAGGGTGAAATTCCAACCTTCATAGTACGAAAGGATGGTGGTTCAAGTACGGTTCTTAGTGAAATCATACTATTTGAAGGTAAACTAGCGGAGAATCAATACTTGAAGCCATTAAATGCGGGTAAGTCGCCATCAAAATTCAAGAATGTACAATTCAACCTGTTCGCGGAAGACCCTATCGGGAAGCGCGTAGAACCTGGGCAGACTTACTTGCCTGAAAAAGATGCGTTCTACCTTGACTTTTCATCTCTGAACCCAATGATAGCAGCAGAAGACTATGCACTGCGGGTAAAGATGGCTCAGAAGGTAAACCTGAATCCTTACTTTTTTCCCACTATATGTTTATGGTATGCTATGCAACCACTTTACGGCGGAGGTGCGGCCGGAACGGTCAGAGCGATAAATGATTCTCCGGGAGCAGTGGACGAAATGAGGCGGGTAAAAGCTTCAGGTTGGTTAAAGTATACAACCATGGGTATTCGATTGGTACCCGATTGTTATGCCGAGAATAATGAGAACGGTTGGTGGGATGATAGCCATTGGCAAAAGTACGGCAGCGGAAGTGAGGAGCGTCAGGGAACGAAGGAAATGGCTTTAGAAGAAAGTCACTATCGTAAGCCTTACGAAACCACAAAGAAATGGGCCGGTGCTGTGAGAGAATTAGGTGGACTGCCTTTCTTCTACTTTCAAACAGGCGTGCGTTCAAAGGACTATGCAGAGCAATTTCCTGGCCATATGCTTCACAATCAGTCGTTTTACAAAATCGGTGGCAAGCCCGAAACGCTCAATTTTAACCTGGGCTCCTATGATTTTACAGACGTCGGATTTGCAGCCCACATGCGCAAAGTTTATAGTAATCTAAATAGTGCCGGCATCGTTGGAATTATGTTCGATTATCCACATACTGCATGGGCTCCTTATGGCGGTATGGACGATAGATACGCCACAACTGGTAGTCATTACCGCCGCGTATTTGAACTTGCAGCTAATGGACTTGGCGAAAAATCTTACAATCAGGAAAGAAATATTACAAGGGGGTCTGACATCACAGCAGGAGTAGTTGAATCTCAGAGAATCTGGGGCGATATAGATGTGCTGACAGCGGAAATGGTGATGCGCGGCGGCTTGCGCTGGTACAAAAACAGAGTGCTCTATAATTACGATATGGATGCGAAAAGCCTTACCAAAGCAATGCCGTCCGATTCTGATGATGGAATTAATAAATTACTAACGATGTCTTATGTTTCAGCGTCCCGATTATTGCTGGGGCAAAGTTTTGCAAAGCTTAGTGACCAGCACGTTTACAAGCTTTCACGTGTCTTTCCTTACCACAGCACGCCTAAGAGCGCCCGTCCAGTTGATGCATTCTCTACGGATTATCCGCGTGTGTACGACTTTCCTGTAAACGAAAAATGGCATCAAGTGACTTTTTACAACGATGATGATGCGAATCCTAAAACAGTGTCTATCAATCTTTCGGGTACACCCGGATTTGGTGGAATGGGCCTGGATAAAAACAAGTGGTACTATGTTTATGATTTTTGGAACAATCAACTGATTGGCAAATTTCAGGGCAGTTCTACCCTTAGTCAAAACCTGCGGAAAGGAGAAGCGAGAATGATGTCGTTACGAGAAGTAGAAAATCATCCTCAGGTATTATCGACCGACAGGCACTTGATGCAGGGATACATTGAATTGACGGATATTCATTGGAAAGGCAATGCACTTAAGGGTACTACGGAAATGGTGGAAAACGAACCCATGAAGATTATCATTGCCACGAATGGTAAGGACATTACAAGCGCTTCAACTTCTTTAGGAACAATTTCTTACAAATATATCACACCAGACTTGCTGGAATTGGCTATCACATCACCAGTTAAAGGCAAAGTAAGCTGGGTGACTGACTTTAAACAACGCAATTAGAAAATTAGATGAAGACAGGGGTTATACTATTCGCATTTATTGCGCTATTTATTCAATCAGCTGATGCACAAAAGCCTGCAATTCCAACTTTTAAAGAGTTTATTAAATCGGCAGTACCTACGAAAGAGGAACTAGATGTTTTCCTTAATAAAAAGGGAGTTTGGAATAAATATGATTCCGATTTAGGATACGTGCTTGGAAATTCCCTGCCTTTGGAAGGAATAGATACGAGCTTGACTATCTCGACCACTCAGTCCGACGGTCCACGCACTATGTTTATGTACAAGAATAGTCCCTGCAGAATCAACACCTATGGCGACAGCTTTACTCAATGTCAGCAGGTGTCTGACGGGGAAACATGGCAGGAATACCTGGCGGCCCATTTGGGGGAGCCTATTCGCAATTTTGGAGTTGGAGGATACGGAGTATATCAGGCATACTTGAGGTTATTAAGAGAAGAAAGCTCGAAAAACGCCGCTAGATACATGATATTTTACATATGGGGAGGCGATCATACACGCAGCTTATTGCGATGCAGGTATATCGCTACTAAAGATTGGAATAGCAAAAGTGAACCCGGTATGAAGTTTCACGGTAACTTCTGGTCGAATATAGAAATGGATTTCAAAACCGGAAAATTAGTAGAAAAGAAGAACCCGCTCAACACTCCGGAACTGTTATATAAAATGACTGACCCGGAGTGGATGTATGAGAATCTAAAGGATGACTTTGCTCTCCAGTTATTATTATATAGAAACCGAAGAATTTCTGACCTTGATGTTAAGAAGGCCGAAAAGCTAAGTAAGCTGCTAGGCGCCAATATCAACTTCAGAGATACTGCTAACAGGGAAAAGGCTGTTATTGAATTATTAGACCAATATTCTTTCAAAGCAACCGAATATATTTTGAATAAGATTGACGCGTACGCCAAAGCTAATGACAAAAAGCTGATGGTAGTGTTATTCGACCCATATCGCGTTACCAATTCGTTGATTCAAAATGGAACGCGATACGACGGCGAAATCGTCGATTTTCTCAAAGAAGGTGAGTTCAATTACTTTGACATGAACCCTGTACATGTAGCCGATTATAAAAAATTTAATCTTAACCTCGATGATTACTACAAACGGTATTTTCTAGGACACTATAATCCAACCGGAAATCACTTCTTTGCCTACTCCATAAAAGATAAACTTGTTAAATGGCTTGAACCAAAGCCAATAACCTATGAGAAGTCGGATAAGAAATGGGTTGACTTTGAGGGTTACCTTGAAACTGTTAAATAATTGGATTATAAGTCTTGAACCGTCCGAAATAGATAATGAAAACAGTGACTATTTTATTCGCATTTATCTTGTTGTTTCTTGAACCTGTTGAAGCTCAAAAGCCAGCAGTTCTAACCTTTAAGGAGTTTATTAAATCGTCTGTACCTACAAAAAATGAACTCGATATTTTCCTGAATAAAAAAGGGGTTTGGAGTAAATATGATTCGGACTTAGGCTATGTTCTTGGAAATTCTCTGCCTCTTGAGGGAATTGATACCAGCTTGACTATTTCGACCACACAATCCGACGGGGCACGAACAATGTTTATGTATAAGAATAATTCCTGCAGAATTAACACCTATGGCAACAGCTTTACCCAGTGCCAGCAGGTTTCTGACGGGGAAACATGGCAGGAATATCTGGCTGCTCATTTAGGTGAGCCCATCCGCAACTTCGGAGTTGGAGGATATGGGGTATACCAGGCATACCGGAGATTATTAAAAGAAGAAAGTTCCAAGAATTCCGCTAAGCACATGGTGTTCTATATATGGGGCGACGATCACACCCGCAGTTTATTGCGCTGTCGCTACATGGCTATTAAAAACTGGAATAGCAACAATGAACCGGGTATGAAATTTCATGGGAACTTCTGGTCTAATATAGAAATGGATTTCAAAACCGGTAAGCTGGTAGAAAAGAAGAACCTCCTTAACACTCCTGAACTGTTATACAAAATGACTGATCCAGAGTGGATGTATGAAAATTTAAAGGATGATTTTGCTCTTCAGTTATTATTATACAGAAATCACGAGATCTCCGATTTAGATATTAAAAAGGCAGAGAAGTTAAGTAAGTTACTGAATGTCAATATCAATTTCAGAAATACCCCCAGTCTGGAGAAAGCAGTTAGTGATTTATTGGATCAGTATTCGTTTAAGGCCACGGAGTTTATTTTAAATAAGCTCGACACGTACGCCAAAGCAAATGATAAAAAATTAATGGTGGTTCTTTTTGATCCCTACCGGGTTACAAACGCTTTAATCCAAAATGAGTCGCGATACGACGGTGCAATTGTCAATTTTCTTAAAAAAGGCGAGTTCAATTACTTTGACATGAATTCTGTACATGCAGCAGATTACAAGCAATTTAAGCTCAGTCCCCAGGATTATTATAAGAAGTATCTTATCGGCCATTATAATCCGGCAGGAAATCACTTTTTCGCTTACTCCATAAAAGACAAATTTGTAAAATGGCTTAACCCCAAGCCGATAACCTATGAAAAGTCGGACAAGAAATGGGTTGATTTTGAGGGTTATTTGGAAACGGTTAAGTAATGAGATTTATAAAGTTTGGAGTACTTCTCCTGTCACTTTCTGCAAGTTATAACAGCCTTGCCCAGGGGAATATCAATTACAGTTTCTCCCAGCTTGGTTGCAAGGTAGAGTTGATTAATAACACTTTGTCTGTCGGTAATAATCTAATTAGACGCACCTGGAAGTGGAATGACGGGAACATCATTTCGGTTGGCCTGGATAATTTGGCGGCTAAAAAATCGCTTAAGCTGGAAAATAAACTTGCCGATCTGAACTTCGGAGCAGACTCGGTAAAAGCACTTGAAGGAACAATCAGAGCAGAGTTTGTCCCCGATTCATATCAGCATAACCAGCATCTAAAAGTCAGTATTCAATACAAGCTTAATGATTTAGAGATAAGGAAAGTTCTAAACGTATATCCTGATTGTCCGGCTATCTCAACTGAAATCTATTTAAGAGGCATTGTCTCTAATTCATTTCTGGGGCAGGCAAGCTTAACAGAGCGGACCAGCAATGTAGAAGACTACAAAATTTTATTGCAGGCTAATAAAATGCCTCATGTTGAAGAGTTGGCTATAACCGGGAAACATTGGAAGGTAAAGGCAGTAGAGTTTTTCGATGCCACCGATATGAATAATACCCTGGTTCAGGAAACAAAAGTAATTTCTTACTGGTTCGATTCTTTTTTAAGAGGTAATCTTTTGTTCGCCAAAAACTTAGAAACTGATGCCGGGTTTTTCTTTTTGAAAGAAGCCCCAAATCCAAAGTCGCAATTGCAATATCCTGGCGGCGATTTCCTCGCAGGTGCAGGGAAATTTCGCATCCTCGGTTTAGGTGTTGATAGTGCAGATGTTAGCAAAGAAACCTGGCTAAAAGCTTATGGATATACAACAGGCGTATATAGTGGAGAAGAGGCTAAAGGAACATTCGCGTTAAGGAAATACCAGATGCTTAAGCGTCCGCTTCTGCGTGGTCGCGATGAAATGATCATGCTGAATACCTGGGGAGACAGAGGCAAAGATACACGGGTTAACGAAGCATTTTGCTTAAACGAATTACAGTTGGCATCCAGACTAGGTATTACACATTTTCAGATTGACGATGGCTGGCAGGCTGGCAAGAGTGGGAACTCAGCATATGGAGGCTCATTTAAAGATATTTGGAGCAATCCCAATTACTGGAAGCCCGACGCTAAAAAGTTCCCTAACGGATTAGCTCCGATCGTAAAAAAAGGTAAGGAACTGGGTATTGAAGTATGCTTATGGTACAATCCGAGCGTTCAAAACAACTATAATGATTGGGAGAAAGATGCCTTAGCCATTCTCGGTCTTTACAAAACTTACGGTATAAGAACTTTTAAAATTGACGGACTTGGAATCCCTAATAAGGCCTCTGAGGTACGTTTACGAATGCTGTTTGATCGGGTAATGAAGGAAAGCAACTGGGAAATAGTTTTAAACCTTGATGCAACAGCTGGAAAGCGAGGCGGATACAGCTATTTTAATGAATACGGAAATTTCTTTCTTGAAAACCGATATACCGACTGGGGGAATCATTACCCTTATTGGACACTTCGAAACTTGTGGATGTTGTCTAAATATTTGCCTGCGCAGATGTTTCAGATAGAGTTTTTAAACAAGTGGCGCAACCAGGGGAAGTACGGTGATGACAGGTTTGCACCGGCCAAATATTCCTTTGACTATCTTTTTGCCATCTCTCTCATGGCACAGCCGCTGGCATGGATGGAAGCCGCAAACCTTCCGGAAGAGGCTTTTCTTACAGCCAAAACAATTAAAAAATATCGCCTATTACAACATGACCTTCATCAAGGCAGAATATTTCCTATAGGTGAAGAGCCGGATGGAAGAGTTTGGTGTGGTTTCGAATCGCTTAAAGTGAACAAAGGATATATTCTGGTTTTCAGAGAAGATAACAAAGAGCCCTCAAAACTAATTTCAACAAGCTTGCCTCCGGGAAAGAAGGTTTCATTCAAATCGGTGCTTGGCGATGGCAAGAATTTTGATTCGGTAGTATCTAAGGAGGGTAAGGTGAAGTTTACTTTAGCAAACCCGAATAGCTTCGCCATGTATTCTTATACTCATAATTAGAAGGCAAACCTTGTCATTTGATTAGTCTGGGATACCGCCTTAAATAGAGCCTATATCCGGGGTACTTAAAGCACTAATGGGTTTAACGTTGAACTCACCGGCTCACCGGCTTTCATTCCACAGAGCCAGGTCTGCCGGTCGTTTTCCTGGTGCGTATTTATCGGTTCAGTAATTTTCGCTCCTTCGGCTACATAAATAATGGTCATCACCTCTCTTGTTACATCTTTTGATGAATTTCCGCCAGCACAATGCAGCGTCCATCCATAATGCCATGTAGCATCTCCTGCGTTCATTGAGCTTGCATTAGTTATCTTCAACTGATTCTCTTTTATGAAGTTTTCAAGAAAAGCCTGCGATTCATCCGAAATTGCCATATTCTCAACAAAACCTTTCTTATGTGATTGCGATGCAAAAGTAAGCATTCCCATTTCTTCGGTTATGTCGATTAGAGGCATCCACATAGTTACAGTGTTAGTGGTGTCCAGGGGCCAATAATATTGGTCCTGGTGCCAGGGGGTTAAGCCTCCACCAGGTTCTTTATATAATGCCTGATCATGGTAGATCCGTACATTATCAACTCCAAGTAAAGTTGCGGCAATTTTAGCGAAGCGTTTCGCTAATACAAAACGTTTCACTCTCTCGTCGGCTTGCCACAAATTCATTATCTGTAAAAAAGCTTTGCCGTAAGTATCTCGTTCTTCGAGTTTACGTTTCTCCGTATTATTCTTTTCGGCTGCTTCTAATATTATATCGCGATACACAGAAGCTTCTTCTGTACTCAATACAGCTTTAGTGAGCGTATGACCATTTTCTCTAAATGCTCTTATTTGCTCTTCGGATATATCCAAAAAGTCGTTTAGTGCCGGTAAGTAATCAATGTTTGTCTTCAATCTAAAGTATTTATTGTCGAATGTAGAAATAGAAGGTTAATTAAGGGAGGAAGATCTTAACCAGAAAGTGGAATATATTGTCAAATCTATTAA
>DASVUU010000609.1:0-2419 GCA_036386935.1 Cytophagaceae bacterium
TAGGTATGGCTGTACCACATTTGGCGAAAAGTATAGTAAAGACCTCTGACCATACGATACTCATCCCGCTTGTCGCTCTCATTGGAGGTATTCTGGCAATTTTCTGCGATATAGTAGCCGGTGTTCCGTTTGTGAATAGCAGCCTACCAATAAATGCAGTAACGTCCATTGTTGGAGCGCCTGTGGTAATATGGGTTATTATTCAAAAAAGGTACCGTCATTAGTTATGAAGCCTTCTATAAATACAACATCCCTGACGATCGGTTATGGTAGAGGGAAAACGCAGAAAGAAATTCTCTCAAACCTCGAGCTGAATTTGTACCCAGGTGAACTTACGGCCCTTATCGGAGCAAACGGAACCGGAAAGTCTACGCTTTTAAAAACACTTTCAGGGAATTTGCACAAACTGGCAGGTTCGATTGTCTTTGGCGACCGTCCCATTGAATCTTTTAGCAAGTTAGAGTTGGCCCAATATAGAAGTATCGTCACGACAGAGCGGCACGAGATAGACCACCTAACGGTACTAGATTTGGTTTCAATGGGAAGACATCCCTATACAAGCTGGATGGGCAAGTTATCAGAGATAGATCTCGATGCAGTAGAACGCTCGATAAGGGTAACAGGCTTGACTCAATTGCAGGATAAAGAAATCAGTAAACTGAGTGACGGGGAGCGGCAGAAAGCTTTTGTAGCAAGGGCATTGGCACAGTCTACCAAGGTGATAATTTTGGATGAACCGACAGCTTTTCTTGACTTGCCGAATAAAATCCAGTTGATGAGTTTATTAAAAAAGATTGCGAATGAAGAAGGAAAATCTATATTAGTTTCCACCCACGACCTAGACATAGCCTTATCGTTGGCAGACAAGTTGTGGCTGATGGGCAGGACAGGAATAAGGCCAGGGGTTACCGAAGACCTGATATTGCAAGGTGCTATGCAATCTATTTTCAATGAAAAGAATTTTTATTTCGATGGTAGCTCCGGGAAATTTTCATTCGCCTTTGAGAAATCACGCTACGCAAATGTAGCAGGGGAGGAGACGGCAAAGTTTTGGCTAAGTCGGGCTTTGGAGCGGAAGGGTTATTATGTCAATGTAGATGTGCAGTCTAAAATTCATATTGAATGCAAAAAGGAAAGCGATCGGTATAAATGGGTTTTAAATATCGGGGGTGTCGATGGACAACATGATACCATTCAAAGTCTCCTTTCGGCTTTGGATTCGAAGGAATTAAAAAATTAACTGGTCGCAGCGCTCGATAGATCTCAAAGCCTTGGTCATTGCTGTCTGTAAAGATTTAATACTTCAACATTTTTTTTATATTTAACTATGCAAATTTCCAAGAAAGGTATTTTAGCTGGAATCCTTATCCTTTATACAATTGCGGTAGCATGTCATCTCGCTACGTCCTATAACGTTATTTCCATTTCTCCACTATTCCTTGCGGCACTCAGAGTCAGCTGCATTATTCCAACTGTTTATTATGCCTTCAAGAAAAAGTCCTTAACGACTTGGATTATGGTAAGCATGATTATCGGGATCGAAGTTGGGTATGATTTTCCGAATTTTGGAATCCATCTAAAAGTAGTAAGCCAAATATTCTTGCGTCTAATCAAGACCATCATTGCTCCATTATTATTTTCTACCCTTGCATTAGGGATAGCCGGGCACAGTGATATGAAGCAACTAGGAAGGTTGGCTTGGAAGTCTATCTTATATTTTGAAATTGTAACAACAATTGCTCTTATCATAGGCCTTGTCGCAATTAACCTAACCCAGGCTGGTACCGGAATTACCCTACCGGTTAATGAAAACCCGGAAAAGCTTACCGTGCAGAATCAAACCTGGCAAGATGTGGTGCTGCATATATTCCCAGAAAACATCGCGAAAGCCATCGCCGAAGGGCATATCTTACAAATAGTTGTTTTCAGTATCCTGTTTGGAATAGGCCTAGCTATGGTCAAAACTGGCCCGAAGCAAACGATGCTTCGAGCGCTGGAAAGTTTGTCTGAGGTAATGTTCAAATTCACCTCGATCGTAATGCATACAGCCCCTTTCGCCGTAGGTGCCGCTATAGCCTATACAGTTAGCCACATAGGAGTTGGTATACTTTTGAATTTATTTAATTTATTAGCTACACTTTATCTTGCTCTGACCTTTTTGCTCCTGTTTGTATTTGTTCCGATTGCCTTAATTTTCAAAGTTCCTTTAAAGAAGTTCATTAGCGCTATTTCTGAGCCCGTTTCGCTAGCGTTTGCGACTACTAGTTCAGAGGCAGCACTCCCTATAGCCATGGAAGCGCTTGAAAAAAAAATGGGTGTCCCTAGAAAAATAGTTGCCTTTGTGATGCCTATGGGGTATAGTTTCAATCTAGATGGAAGTACACTTTACCTTTCTCTTGCTTCCGTCTTTGTGGCGCAG
>DASVUU010000610.1:0-1849 GCA_036386935.1 Cytophagaceae bacterium
AAAACAATGCAAAAGATTTTATTCAGTTCAAAGCATCACTATTAATGGCAGATGCTAAGAATGACCCTATTAAGAAAGCAGATCTTATCCGCGATATGGTTATTAGTATTTCTAAAATACCCGATAGGATACAACGGGAAATATACATTCAGGAATGTTCAAGAATTATGGATATATCCGAACAGGTATTGGTAAGTACACTGGCACAGATAGTGCAGAAAGACATTACTGAGACAGGTAAAAAACAAAAACAAGAACAAAAAGCTTTTGAAGTTGTAAAAAATGAACCTCCTGTTGCTGTCGAAAAAGTAGACATATTATACGGTCTTGAGCGTAAAATTATAGAAATATTGTTGCTCTACGGAAACATGGAAGAAGAATTTGAGGACGTATTGTTAAAAGCAAATGAAGAGGGAGAAATAGAAAATACTATCGAAATAAACACCTATAAAGTATACGAACGGATTTACTTAAGCCTTCAGGAAGATGAGGTAGAGCTGGCTGATCCTCTTTTTAAAGCTATTTACGATGATTTAATTAGTTACTTTAACCAAAACGGACAATTGCATCTTGAACATTATTTAACGCAATTACAGCCTGAGTTTGCTCAACTAGTAACAGATATTTTAATGGAAGAGGAGAAAGTAATACTTCATAACTGGGAAGCACAGAATATTATTGTAAAACAGAAAAACCATTCAGTTAGTCAATATGTTTCAGAAACAATACTGACCATGAGATGGTTTTTAGTAGATAAAATTATCGAAAGATTAAAAGTATCAATTAATCCTGGGCCGGAAACAGACAATTCAGAAGTACTGTCAATGGTGATGGATTATAACAAATTAATCAACTTTTTTTCGTCTAGATTTGGGAGGGTTAAGATATCACTAAACAATTAATTGTTAAACGATATCTAGGGTTTTTGCTTTATTTACAAGATCAACGAGATTAGTAACATTAAGCTTAGTAAGTAACCTTAGTTTGTAGGTACTAATGGTTTTCTCATTAAGATTAAGTAAGTCAGCAATTTCTTTATTTCGTTTACCGTCAGAAAAATAACGCAATACTTCAATTTCTCTTGAAGATAATTTTCTGTAAAGACGCTCGTTTTTGTTCTGTTTCGCAATGAGTTGTAATTTCTTCTTTACATCATCATCTAAAATAATGTCGCCGTCAACAACTTTTTGAATTGCATATTCAAGTGTTTCAAGGTCTTTTGTTTTATGAACATAGGCAGACGCTCCGGCTTTGATAGCATTAGAAGTATAAATATTATCAGACAAGTTGGTGTAGATAACAATTTTCGTATCAGGAAAATTCTTAGACAAATACTTGATCATATTAATACTTGAAAGCCCTTCAAGTTCAAGATCTACTACTAGGACATCTACTTTTTCATTTTTAAGCAGGTCTAATACAGATTCATAATTATACGAATTATTGAATATATCAATAGTTTCGTTTTTTTTCAGATAGGATTGTACTCCTATATGCACGACGGGGTGGTTGTCGGCCAAACATACTTTAATCATAGGTTAAGATATTTAAAATGTTATAGAAAATTTTGTACAAAAATAATTAAAAAAAATGGATGTTTCGCAGAAAAAGCCTAAGAATTTTCTATTTAAAACCTTCTGGGATCAAACAGACGGGAATAGGATTCATTTTATGCTGGTTTACCTTGTTGAGCTTTTTATAAATAGTAACCACTTCTTTCTCCCGTTCAGAGAGTTGAGATTCATCTTTTGAAGACGCAACAAATAACATAGCCCATTCAAATTCGTCATAACTTGCACCCAGTTGTTCTTCATCGGTCCTGCTGTCGCCAAACAAGCCATCTGTTGGG
>DASVUU010000611.1:0-7044 GCA_036386935.1 Cytophagaceae bacterium
CTATCTGCACTATAATAGCAACTATATCCTCTACCAAACTCATCAAATCTGCGCTCTGTAGCCTCATTGAATTGACTAATAATTTGAACTGGTGATAATCTGGACATTTCCTCAATACCCATTGCTATACGGTGATTTACATCTCCATAACTTGGTATTCCCAATGCATAATAATATTTTTTGACAGTTCCTAATCCGAACTGTTTTTCCAAAAAGTCAATACCTTCATCGCCTATTACAATATACTCGTTTCCGTATGTAGTTTCACGAAAGGCCACAACGAAGACACCTCGGACCCTTGCTCCTACACCTCCTTGTTCTGCAAACCCAAATTGCTTTGCAAACTCGTCCATAAACTGCTTAAGCCTATATGCTGTCCAACGTTTCGCCGCAGTATGTGCACCTGCTACGTCATTCCGCCATAGGCCGTCACCAAAAACGGCATTTTCATAAGTAATACCCTTTGAAGGAGCTCCCTGAATTGTGTAGTCACCACGTAATTTGACCATATCATACATTGCCGGGTACAGCATAGCATTTCCCAAATAGGTCTCTTCATACTGGTATCGCCATACGTCATTTCCTATTTCTATATAAATATTAAGTTTTGGGTCTAATCTCAATTTAACCAACTTTGCTAGCTCCTGTATATAGTCTAAATCAGCCAACACTGGCACATTGGCATAAAAATCTACATTGAGATAGTTACATAGGTCTATTGCTTTCTCCCAAGGAAAACTCCTAGCTTGATTGAAACTATTGCTTAACCAAGGACTACTTCCCCTTACATCAAAACAGCTTTCTTGTCGTCTTTTAATAGAATATAAATCGCCGTTGGAAACATAATTTTCGAAAGGTGCATTGGCTGGCGTTCTATATTGCCACTGCCTTTCAAAGCTACTGTTACAGCCCGATTGTTCCGTAAACTTAACCACATGCAGTCCTCTTAGATAGGCCTTACATTCATCGGTGACAAGGCGGGGATCATTTAATTGATATCCAGGGCGCATAATTTGGATGTCAGCTATTCTACCATCAATGTTAAAATAAATTTTGCCCAACCTTAATACTTTAAAATCGAAAGTGACTAGCCCATCCGTCTCTACCTTATTTTCTATGACAACATCAGTAGATGCAAGTGTCAACTGAGAACTGGTTCCACTATATTGGCAATGAAATAAGTCTCCGACTTTTACATTTAAATTTAGATTTACTGCAGTGTCAAGGTTCACCATTAGGCTGTGCGATTTATCTGCCCTCGGCCAACCATCCGGAGCTAGATAAACCATTGCCAACTTACCTGCAGCATAATTGCCCATGTTTGCCGACCCGTAGAGTTCGCCATTGTACGCATTAAGCATATTCCATAAATTGGTAAATTCTGGTATGATATGAGCGCCCATATGGGGCTTGGGCTTATGAAAACCCTGACCTGAAAGGATTGAACTGGCGAGAATACTTAGGAGTAGTAATAAATAAGTAGGTTTAAATCCTTTCATATGAGCGTAAATAATTTTCAATAAAAACGTAAGATACAAAAAAAAAGGGCTACCATAGATCCTACTCTACGCAACCCTTTCAAACTATTGGCGATCGTTTACTCTACCACCAACTTCCCACTGGAAACACCACCCTTGCTTCGTGTTTGCACAATGTACATTCCCTTTTCCAATGAGGATATATTGAAAGAATACACTGATTGACCAGATGGAACAAGTACTTTTAAGGTCGTCTTACCCATCATATCATTTACTTCGATGTATTCTATATTCATATCCATTGAATTAACGGTTACTTGGTTACTGGCAGGATTTGGAATCATTATTAATCTAAATTTTGACTCGTTTGTAGATTCTATTGACGTTATAGCATCCAATTGTTCCAATTTTATATTAAACAGATCCACTGCATAATTTCGTTTTTCAGCAAGCGGAACACGTACTGTCAAAGCATGAACGCCATAAGGTATGTTCAATAAAATTGGTTGAGTAAATTTATTGGGCTCTGCAAAAGTATAAGGCAAAGCAAAAGTAGTTATTACACTATCATTCAATAATACCTCAAAGTTCTTGCCTTCTCCCCCTCCATAATTATATTCTATAGTCATCTTATATTGCGCGGTCGTCTCGTTTCGTAGAATATAAACAGCATCATTTCTTCTAAAAGCGTCGTTAGCGTCAACGTAGGTATTCGCACGAAAAAACTTTGACCTCGAATCTTTAGTCTGGTAGGCAGCAACTTTATTTCCCGGGATAGTAGTAAATTGACTAACTCCCAAACGACCCACCCGTTCGTCTGTAAACGCAGGCGCAGGACTATTCATAATATCCTGGTAAGCTTTATACTGCGGTGAAAGCTCGCCTAATTTTTCAGCAACTGCATATCCTGCCCCATAACCCTTATTAGTATAGAAACCATTTTTAATAAAAAGTGCATCATGCCCCAACCAACTATACCACTTAGTCATGTAAGTTTTAATGTGGGCATACATCTCAGGTGAATTATAGGCTGCAACAATGTTAGTCACTGGAATCCATGCGCCATTTCTTTGTACGTTGGCTTCAGGACCTCCCTCATAGGCTATTACTTTTAGACCAAAGCGTTTTGACAACGCCAAAATGTCCTCCAATTCATTCCCTTCACAATTTGAGCTTGCGTCAGTACGACAATTTCCTTCTTCACCAAACTCACCAAATTGGCCATTCATATCTTCGTTCAATTGCTTGACGACTTCATCTGCGGGTAAATTTCTTATCTGTTCAAGACTTTTATTGGGATCGTCCAATACATTTACATAGCTGGTTATTGCCAGTCCATACAAATATTTGCTTGCTGTTCCTGCCCCAAATTGCTTCTCTAAAAAATATACACCCTCATGTCCAATGAACCAATAATCCTGGCCCCAACCATAAGCTTTTTGTCCAGCCAGCACAGCTCTAATTCTCACGCCGACTCCTCCTTGTTCTGCAAAACCAAATTCTTTTGCAAATTCCTCCATAAACTGCTTAAGTCTATATGCAGGCCATCGTCTTATCGCGCCAAATGCATTAGAACCTCCTGTCCACCAAGTTCCATCACCAAAATTTCCTGTTTCAACCTCAATCCCTTTTGAAGCATCACCAACAATAGTTTGATCCCCTTGTACTTTGACCATATTGTGCGCAGCCGCGAACCCCATTCCAAACCCTTTGAAGGCTCCTCCTCCTCCAAAATTCCATAACTCGTTTCCGATCTCAACATATAGATTCAAAGTCGGTTTCAACCTAGACTTTACTAATTTTGCCAATTCTCTCATGTAATTTAAATCTGCTAATACAGGCACGTTGGCATAAAAATCAACATTCAAATAATTACATAAATCAATGGCCTTTTCCCATGAGAAACTTCTAGCCTGATTAAAGCTGTTGATTAACCATGGATTACTGGCACGTTCACTGTAAACAAAATCTATATTTTGCCTAATTTCATTGTCATCTCCGTTATATACATAATTTTCGAAAGGTGCATTAGCTGGCGTTCTGTAATCCCATTGTCTCTCAAAAGTTGTATTGGTTGCTGATTGTCCCATCAATCGGACAACTTTCAAACCTTTTAGATAATCCTTGCATTCATCCGTTACTAAACGGGGGTCATTTAGGTTGTATCCAGGCCGCATGATCTGGATGTCGGCTATCCTGCCATTTAATTTGAAATATATTTTACCCAATCTGATCACTCTAAAATCAAAAGTTACAAGTCCTTCTGACTCTTTTACATTTTCGATAGCAACATCAGTGGACGTCAAGGTCATTTGCGAGTACATTCCTATATATTGACAATGGAAAATATCTCCGATTTTCACTTTCAAATTCAGATTCAGAGTGGTGTCTAGATTTACCATAAAAGTATGTGCTTTGTCGGCCCTTGGCCAACCATCCATGCCTAGATAAACCATCGCATGTCCGCCTTCCTCTTTGCCCATGTTTGCCGATCCGTAATTACTTCCATATTCAGAGTTAATCATATTCCACAAATTGGTAAACTCTGGTGCAATATGAGCACCAAATTCAGGTGACAATTTTTGTTGTTGAGCGATTGCCAAGGAAGAAAAAAAGCTTAAAAAGAGGACAAGAAGATAATGTTGTGCTATTTTTTTCATACGGGGTCTATTTATCTGCGCTAAAAATAATATATATATTTGATTTAAAATGATTGGTTTAGCATTTTCGGTTGATTATATTAATTTAATAATGTATACAAACCAGGCATTGATAATTGAGTAGACTGCAGGGACTAAATCAACTCCACGATAGCCTAATACTAATTTAAAAAAAGAAAATGTTACTATGAAATATTCAGGACCAGGCCTTTAGTTCCTGACCGTTCAACGTGTCACCTTAATATTTGTCAATCGTCGCGTATCAATTCCTATAAAAAAAATCCCTAAATCATACTCTGATTTAGGGATTTACAATAAAAGTACACCATCTAAAACTATTCCACCACGAGCTTTCCGTTAGACATCCCCGCTTTCCCTTTCACCTGTACGATATACATTCCTTTAGTTAAGGAAGAGATATCAAGAGAATAGTCAGATTTGCCAGGCGCCACGATGGTCTGTAAGACTTTATTCCCCAACATATCCGTGATTTCAAGAGCTTCAATTTCTGAATTTGAAAGATCTACCAATACTCGACCAGAAGCTGGGTTTGGGATCATATTCAATAGACCCCTGCTGCTGCTGTTGGCTAGGATAGATGTTATGGTTGCCCTCTCCAGCTTCAAGCTAAATAGATCTACCCCATAAGCTGATTTTTCCGTAAGCGGAACCCTTACCAATAAAGCATGTACCCCATAAGGTATTTCTAGCTGAATAGGTGCACTAAATTTATTTCCTCCACTATTGCTAAGAGGCAGCTCGATTGTAGATACTACTTTGTCGTTCAAGAGAATTTCAAATTTCTTATCTGGCCCACCTCCATTGTTGTACTCTAACGTTAGGTTATACGGCGAGGATGTTTCATTTCTTACAATATATACGGCATCAGTCCATTGTAAAGTGTTATTAGCAGGAAAGTCAGTTTTCACGCGGAATTTGTTATCCCTTAAATGACTAGGCTGATAAGCAGCAACCTTATTACCTGGAATTAACGTGACAGAATCAACCTTTAGACGTCCTACCCTATCGTGCGTGAAAGGTGGAGATTGTCCATCCATTATTTCTCGGTATCCTCTGTACTGTGGGGAAAGATCACCTAACTTTTCAGCGACAGCATATCCGGCGCCATAGCCCTTTTCGGCATAAAAACCATTCTTAATGAACAGCGCATCATGGCCGAGCCAGCTATACCATTTCGTCATATAACCTTTGGTATGAAGGTACATCGCAGGAGAATTATAAGCCGCTACGATATTCTCTGGTTTTGCATTTTGACCGTTACTTACGATAAAACCTTCAGGGCCACCCTCATAAGCAATGACTTTAAGGCCATGCCGTTTGGAAAGGGCTAAAATATCCTCAAGCTCGTTTCCTTCGCAATTGCCATTTGGATTTGTTCGGCAATCGCCCTCCTGCCCAAATTCGCCAAATTGATCCATCATGTCCGCATTAAATTGATTAACAATTTCATCCGCTGAGAGATTTTTCATCTGACTGGCGGTCTTCGTAGGATCGTCTTTTATAAATACATAGCTTGTAACACCTAATCCATACAAATACTTTTTCGATGTGCCTGCTCCAAATTGCTTCTCTAAAAAATATACTCCCTCTTTTCCTATCGACCAATAATCCTGGCCGAATCCATAAATTCTCTGACCTGCAAGCACGGCCCTAATTCTTGTACTTACGCCCTTTTCCTGGGAAAAACCAAACTCCTTAGCAAATTCATCCATAAATTGTTTCAGACGATATGCCTGCCAACGGCGCGCAGCTGTGTAAGCGCTCGGACTCCCTAGCCATTTACCATCTCCAAAATTTCCAGTTTCAACCTCAATTCCTTTTGAAGCATCACCAACTATCGTTAGGTCACCTTGAACCTTTACCATATTGTGCACAGCAGAGTAAACCATACCAAACCCTTTAAAGACGCCACCTCCACCGAAATTCCATAATTCATTTCCTATTTCGATATACAGGTTTAACGAAGGTTTTAATCTTGATTTAACCAACTTGGCCAACTCACGCATATAATTTAGGTCCGCCAATACGGGCACATTGGCATAGAAATCCACGTTTAAATAATTACATAAGTCAATAGCCTTCTCCCACGGATAGCTTCTAGATTGGTTGAAACTATTGCTAAGCCACGGATTATTGGCCCTTTCATCAAAGGGACTATCAACGTTTGAAGCTATATCGTTCCCCGAACCGTTATTCACAACGTTCTCGAAAGGAGCATTGGCGGGAGTTCTGTACTTCCATTCCCTTTCGAAATTAGTATTACAACCTGATTGGGCCATGAGTCTCACAACCTGCAAACCTCTCAAATAATCTTTGCATTCGTCGGTTATGAGTCGTGGGTCATTTACTTCATATCCGGGACGCATAAATTGTATATCCGTTATCCGTCCATTTATTTTCAGATTAATTTTACCAAGCCTTATAACCTTAAAGTCTAACGTCACTGTGCCAGCGGATTCTCTAACGTTTTCCATTGAGACGTCAGTTGTTGCAAGGGTAAGTTGGGAAAGAGCACCTCGATATTGAAAATGAAAAAGGTCACCAACCTTAGCTTTTAAATTCGGGTTCGGTACATTATCTAGATTTACCGACATGCTATGTTCTTGCTCAGCTTTGGGCCAGCCATCTTGCCCTAGGTAAACTATGCCGGCGCCCGCTGCACCACTGCCCATTTTTGCAGAGCCATAGTTGATTCCAAACCCTGAGTTTAGCATGTTCCACAAATTTGTAAACTCGATATCAAAGTGAGCACCCATCTGAGGCAAGGGTTTATCAGGGCCTTCAGCCCGAAGATTGCTGAATGAGGCAGCAAATAGAATTATCAAAAAACATCTAGTAATTTTGGTCATATGTGGGTTGTTTAATGGTAAGAAAGTTTCAAGAAT
>DASVUU010000612.1:0-7755 GCA_036386935.1 Cytophagaceae bacterium
CATTTCGCACGGCCTCCTTATTAGATTACTATGAGACTCTCTACCGCATCTACTCCTGAAAGGATTTATATCAAAGAAAATACTAACTTAAAAACTACATGCTGCCTCTTCTTTATAGTTTGGATTTGGACACTCATTGACGTGGCTGACATGGTAAATTGGACGTTAGAAAACACACCAGTATTTCTATTTACCGGAATACTAGTTCTGACTTATGATAGATATAAATTTAGCGACCTAAGCTACATTCTGATCTTTACGTTTCTTGCGTTGCATATATTTGGCGCCAAATATACTTATGCAGAAAATCCCTTTGGCGAATGGTTGCAGCAGGAGCTTGGATCGAAAAGAAATCATTATGACAGAATCGTTCATTTTCTTTTCGGCTTCCTATTAGCCTACCCCATGCGAGAATTGTGCTTGAGATATTTTAATTTTAGCCCTAAGGTTTCGAATGGAATACCAATCATCGTATGTCTAGCGCTAGGAGGTTTTTATGAAATCGTGGAAGGTGTTGTCGTGGGAGTCTTCTTCCCGGAACAGGGGTTAAATTTTTTAGGAATCCAAGGCGACCTTTGGGATCCACAAAAAGACATTGCGCTTGCTTGGCTGGGTTCCGTAGGCTCGGTTGCTGTGATCGAATTATACAAATACGCAAGACGATATTTACCTAAAAGACAACTATCACTTAGAGTCTGAAATAATATCGGGTTCTACCATAGTGCGTGAAGTTTTAGTCTCCTTGACAAGTATTATAAAGAACAATGAAGCCACAACCCCAGCTATAGCGAGGAATAAAAATCCTGCGTCATAACCTCTATAATTGACAATATAGCCCGAAATAGTAGAGCTCAGCGCGATACTCAAACCAATTACTGAATAAACCGTTCCCTGTAATAGATTGAAGTGGCCGGTTCCTTTGCTGAGATCTGCCATCATTACAATGCTCAATACACCAAATATTCCCGCACTGATGCCATCTAATATTTGCAGTATCGTAATCATAACGGGGTCTTCTATGAAAATATAAAGTATGCCTCGGATAGGTAAAATTAAAAATGAGATAATAAAAATATTTTTCCTTCCAAACTCTGCCCTTTTGCCTACCAACCATGCGACTAAGACCATAACGGCCTGAGCAATCACAATGCATGCAGAAAGATACAACGAGGAGTTCCCCACATTTTGAAGCCCTAGCTTTTGACCGATGAGGGGCAATAGCGAAGCGTTTGAAAAGTGAAACAGCCCCATGGCTAAGGTGAAATACAAAATCTGTCTATTTGAAAATAAAGCTTTCACTCCCCTCACATTAAATTTATGATTTGAAGCAACATCAGAGGACCTAGCCCGGGCATGATCTATGTCCTTTTCTTTGATCATAAGTATTGCAAAGGCGATGGCAATGCATTGTACAACGGCCAAATAAAAAATACCCTCGTAGGAGTAAAACCTGCCGATCACTCCTGCTGCAATGGCAGCTACCATGTTACCCAAATGATTAAAGCTTTCATTACGTCCAATTCGTCTCGAAAGGTAAGCATGTCCTACGATTCCTAAGGTGATGGCTGCAATGGCCGGAGAATAGACTGCTTGAACGATACCTGTTATAATCTGTGATCCTGCGACCACAAAAAACCTGGGCCAGGTAACTATTGCAACACATCCTAAAGCGATGATAAGGGAAGCATATAATATCAAAAGTCTTTTATGTCGGGTGATGTCGATCCACGCGCCAACGGGTGGTTGCACTAGGATACCGATGAAGCCAGGCAATGCCATCACCAGACCAATTTTTCCAGGATCCCAATGATGGGTCGTTAGCAGATAAACAGAAAGATAAATTCCAACCCCATCCTTCACATCGGTAATTAAGAAGTTTACCCAATCCAATGCTTTCAAACTTCCAGTATTATTTGCTGCTAGCATACTTAATATTTTAAGATATTAATTCTCAACACCTAATACATAGGGGTTGTTATAGATGTGCCGGCTGCCAGCTAACGGCTATTTTTAATATATCCCAATGAGCCTTATAATAAGTTTTCCTAGCTGTTCGCATATCATGCTTTTCAAGAAAAAAGCCCAACAACTAAATAGTTGTTGGGCTTTTTCACTTAGTTTATTATAAAGCGTTAATATCTGAAGATAGCAGCAATACCTGAAGTCACAGGCATATATTCTGACGGAACCATAATTACTTGTCCCCCGAATCTTACAACCACTTCAGCAATATCATCGAGCAGATCATCTACATTTGGGTTGTTTACGTCTGCAAGTACCAGTTCGCCAGTAGCATAATCGGTGATCTTCCCTCCTATTATCCTTCCAGACTCTAGTAGCAGCGTATCTACTCTACTTCCTGCTGCAGCAGCTGACGCTTTATAGATATCATCTGTCCCATAATCATTTGCTTTAGCTTGATTGAATCGTTCTACCACCTCCTGAATACCCCGCAAATACTCGGGTTCCATAATCTCCCAGGCCATAGCTGCCAGCTTATCGCGGCTTAAGGCTTTATAATTGGCAGTGATCCCTTTTTCCATTAAATATGGGTTATGGCTTACCTGATGAAAGGCATTATGATGTTCTGTCAATGCCGCAAGTATCAGCTTAAACTTGGAAGGCTTTGAATAGTGCTCATAGATACCATTCGCAACAATGCGAAAATACTTATCGACATCCATCTCAAGTTCTTCTCCCACAGCGATCTGGTTGCTCTGCATCCGTGCTACTTTGCCCTCCATTCCTCCCTCTGAAGCTACCGCCATGTTTTGATCGGCGGTCTCAAGTGCCAAGGCTTCTTCTGTTGTCTGTGGGATATCCGGTGGCAGCTTTACTTCAATCAATGCATGACGATTTCCTTCGTATAACTTCATGTCGTGGCGACTGATGCCCAACACATGATATCTATCTGCGGACTGCAAATATTGGCGCAATGGCTTGGTATGGAAGGTGTCGGCAACAATGGCAAAGTCATCCACCGGTGCCTGTAACCCTACCGTTCTAAAGTACCCGTCAGCTCCGAAAACTGCGATTCCTAAATAAGTATGATTCCAAAAGTCATTATCATCAACAAGGTTGGTGAAGGACTGTAGCTTTTGCTCAACAATCTCCGGGGGATGTTGGAGGCGTAGGGATGCCTCTAGCTGCCCTACTATATTTTTAAATCTAATCGGATCCTTGTTATTGTCGGGCCTGGTTTGGTGGGTAGACATATAAAGCGACATATGAGGACCCTCTTTAGTATCCATTAGCTCTTGCAAGATATCTTTAGTTAATGCTTCCATAATTTTTCATTTAAATGATGTAGTTGAAGATCAGTCAATAATGATTATTCATATAATGACCAGACCACCTTATTAATCAATGAACCGTTAGCAGGACATTATGTTTTGAAAATTCAACAAGCAAAATAACGAGCCTTCATATATATTAGTGCGGTCCATAATAGGGTTTTGCAGGAGCATTCGCTACCATCCAATAAATTGACGGAATTATCCAATTTCAAAGATTTCCTTGCAGCTACACTTTTTATTTTTCGCGCGGATCTGTACAAAAATGATACTCTTAATCATAGAATTAGGTACAAAAACGAAACAAGCTCTTGCAAAGGCATCATTTTTTCGCTTGAAATAACAAAATTTCTTACTTCAGCCTAAAAAAGGCGAAATACTTTTTCGTTCGGTGAATTCGTATTACACTAAAGTTGCGAAAGGTTCAGAAATCTGTCTCCCTAGCAATCCCCACTTTTAATCTGGTTTAAATACGATCAATTTGAGAAACATACTTCTACAGCTAGTTCTAATTTTGCTCCTTACCTCCTGCTACGTAAAGCCTGGACGGGGCCTAAATAATAAGACAACTGACATTAACAACTTAGACGAAGAAATTGAGGCCTTTATGTCCAAATGGAAGATAAAGGGTGGTACAATTGCCTTGGTCAAAGATGACAAACTGATTTACTCCAACGCCTATGGAAGCACTTTGGATAATGCCCCGATGACTAAATTTTCGGGCTTACGAATTGCGAGCCTTTCAAAGCCGATAACCGCCATAGCAGTAATGAAATTAGTCGAGCAGGGCAAATTGTCATTAGATTCCAAAGTTTTTGGAAATGAAGGGATTTTGAATGACAGCACCTATCTGAAAATATTTGACAGCAGAGCTTATGAGATCACTGTGAGGCAGCTTCTGCAGCATACTGCTGGATGGGACAGAGACGTGAGCCCCGAAGGAGATCCAATGTTCAACTCGGCGAACATTGGTAAGGCAATGGGCAAAGTTGGCTATGCGGTTAAAAACACCATCATACAATACATGCTTACCAAGACGCTTGACTTCGATCCAGGTACCAGGTATGCTTATTCTAATCTAGGCTACAATATTCTCGGTAGAGTCATAGAAAAAACGTCTGGGATGAATTATGAAGACTTTGTAAGAAAACATATTTTTCTTCCTCTAGACATGAAACATATGCAGCTTGCTAAAAACGATGAACCGCACGCTTCATTGCTTCCCTGGACTTTTGACATTGAAGCGATGGACTCTCACGGTGGATGGAAGGCATCATCCACGGACCTAGCGAAGATCTTAGCCTCGATGGTGCCAGGAAGTAAATATCAGATACTTGAAACGGAAAGTATTGCAGAAATGCTAAAGGGTTCGGACGTCAATCCTTCATATGGCCTGGGTTGGTGTGTAAATGCTAAGGGGAACTGCTGGCACACGGGATCGCTCAATGAATGCTCGACATTTATGGCCAGACTAAAAACAGGAGTTTGTGCCGTACTAGTATTCAACGGCCGACCTGATGACCCCGACTATTTTGCAGAGCTGGATAAACTAGTATGGAATGGGCTGAAAAAAGTAAAAGTACTACCCACGAAAGACCGGTTCATTGAAGACAAGATTGCCTTTAAACTTCAACCAGAGGGCGCATCCCCATCTATTACATTTGCCAGACCCTGAAGTCCTCTGACTGCAGTGGTTTAACATTAGCCACTGCAGTTCTGACTAATGTCAATCTAATAGGAGGAATTCAGTACTAATCAACGCAGCCTAGCACCCCCTATTTTGGATTGGTTGCCCAGACAGAAGCTTCCGTTATAAATCCACGATCATGCATCTGCAACATACTTACAATGGTATGTGCAATATCTTGCGCCTCTAGCTTACTCTCGTTGTGTGGTCTGGTCTCTCTTCCAGAATTTGGCAAGAAATTAGTTTGCACTTCGCTAGGGTTTACCAACATCACCCTAATGTTAGATTTTCTCAATTCAGCCCGCCAACATTCTGTCATTCCAGCGAGCGCGAATTTAGTTGCCACATAGGCCGAGCCGCCGGCAAAGCCGCCCCGACCCGCCGAGGAAGAAATATTTACGATATTTCCATAATCTTTAGATATGAAATGGCGTGCACACTCTCTGCCAACCATCATGGCGCCAGTGACATTCGTAGCTAATAACTCATTAAATTTTTTCGTATCTATATCTACCAACATTCCAAAATGACCGTAAGCTGCATTATTGATGAGCACATTTAATCCATCAAGTTGCTTAATTGTGGTGGAAACTAATCTCTTTACATCATCTTCATCACTAACGTCAGCCACCACTGCATGCGCGCCCATTTCACTCGCTGCTTTAGTTAATTTTTCTTTGTTCCTGCCGCATATTACAACCTTCGCACCTAGCTCAATTAAATGTCTAGCCGTCTCGTATCCTATTCCTGAGCTACCACCCGTTACTAATACTTTTGCATCTTTTATATTCATTATATTTTAGGTTAGAAGTTTAATGATTTCTTTAGGCAGCTCAAGACGAACCTTGGTACCTCTCGCCGACAAGGCTAAATTAATTTTGTTTTATTCTATTACCTCTTTAACCCTGCCAATATCACCACTTTCCAACCTAACTTTTATCCCATGATGGTGTGTCGGCGAGCTTGTAAGCAGGTCTTTCACTATGCCCTCAGTCAGCAGGCCCGACCTTTGATCCTTCTTTAAAACGATCTTGACACTTAGACCAGGCTTTATATTACTTCTCGTTGTTCCGTCCATTTTTTTGTTTTTCGCAATATAAAAAAAGCCCAGTAGAACTGAGCTTTAAGCATTCTATAATTGTGGCTTTTTAGCTACTCAAACCTGCTTTCACCCATTTGGCTACTTGTAAAGTTCGTCTAGCCTGATGCATCACAGCTTCTCTTACATCCTCCTTAAAATTGCCGTTCTCTATTGTAGCACTAGTTCCATACGGATTGCCGCCTGCTGCAAAAGTGACAGGGTCAGTATATCCAGGGGCAGCTATGATCACTCCCCAGTGCATTAATGACGTGTAGATAGATTGTATAGTGGCTTCTTGTCCACCATGCGGGTTTGAGGCGGTAGCCATTGCACTTACTACTTTGTTCGCCAATTTTCCATAATACCAGAGTCCGCCTGTTGTATCGAAAAAGATCCTTAGCTGCGAGGGGGCACTACCGTAGCGAGTTGGCACGCTGAAAATTATTGCATCGGCCCACTCAAGGTGGTTTAAAGTGACTTCTGGTACATGCTGAGTGTTGTCAACATTTTTTCTCCATAAAGGATTAGAATCGATGGCTGCACTTGGTGCAGTTTCGGCAAATTTCAAAATCTTGACATCCGCATCATTTCGCGTGGCTTCTTCGGCCCATTGAGCAAGCTGATAGTTTGCTCCTGTGGCACTATAATAGATAATTGCTAATTTTACCTTTTCCATTTAATTGATCTTAAGTTTAAAAGACTACTCAGAGGCGCCACCCAGGTCCTTTCTATTTGAAGCTGAATCCTTCGCGATTGTATTGTCTGGCTCCATCTCGACATTGCCATTCTTCAACAGACTGTCTGCGCCTATTGAATCAACACGATACTCCGCCGTATTCCTAGTGGCGCCTTCTTTATGGTCGCAGCCACTCAAAACGGTAAGGAATACTAATGCAAATGCTGACACACAATACCGGAGGGTATGATTGTAATTATTCATATTTACTTTATTTAATGGTTACGCCAATACAGCTAAAAAGCTATAAGTTAAATAAATGTTAAAATAAATTTCCGCATAACAAGAAGTCCTAAAAATTCGTTAGTATGCTAAGCCAAATTATTAAGACTTTTTTGAGCAGCTTTTTAGAATACTGGAGTGGATATGACACATGAACGATTTATTAATAGAGATATAAGCTGGCTTTCATTCAATCACAGAGTATTTCAAGAAGCCCAGGACAAGACCGTACCGATAATCGAAAGATTTAAATTTTTAGGAATCTTCTCAAACAATAGAGATGAATTCTTCAGAGTTAGAGTTGGCACTTTGAGAAGAATTGAAAAGCTTGGCAATAAAGTGAAAGGCCTCTTAGAAGAAGACCCTACCAAGATTCTAAGGGAAATACAGAGAATTACCATTCAGCAGGAAGAAAATTTCAAGGCGGTTTATGAAAATCTACTTTTAGAGCTGCAAGAGCACAATATTTTCATGATAAATGAGAATGGATTGAATGATGAACAGAAGGTATTTGTAAAACATTACTTCAAACAAAATGTATTGCGGACCTTAGTTCCCATCATGCTAGACACCGCTCCGGTGTTTCCTGAGCTGAAAGACTCGTCTATCTACCTGTTTATCCAACTTGTCAGAAAGCAAGAGAAAAAGAGATCGAAACTTGCCTTGATAGAGATCCCTACTGAGCTTTTTTCTCGTTTCTTAATATTGCCTGACAATGATGGAAGAAAAAATATAA
>DASVUU010000613.1:0-8012 GCA_036386935.1 Cytophagaceae bacterium
ATGTTGGATCACATCATCATCAAGGACAATATCCTCAAGGACGAAAAGTATAAATATCTGTTCAGTGTAGAAGCGGTAAATGAATTGGTGTTGGAAGGAATGCCATTTAGAGATGCTTACAAAAAGGTCGGAATGGACATCGAAAACAATGCATTTGAAATGAGGCAGGGTGTTTCTCATACCCACGAAGGAAGTATTGGGAATTTGATGAATGAGGCTATAGTAGGGCAGATGGAAAGAATTATTAATAGTTTTGGGTTTTCAACGGTAAGCGCTTATATTAACCAATTATCAGAGTAATACAGCCGTAAATGTAGTTTATGAGTGAAATTTATCAGAATGGAATCACTTTATTAAAAGGGCGGGTGAATCATGTTATTAAGAAGGCAGTGGACACAGCTAATAAAAGATATGCCCCACCACTTGATTATTTACGCCTGGTTAAGGACGAGGTAAATAGGTCAATGTCCGGTCTAAAGGCAAGCCTTCCGTCAATTTTAGTGACCACTGGTATCACACAAAAGTTGGATTACGATTTGGAATTTAATTTCATGTTTGATGTGAAGCAAGGAAAGCCCACGGGAGTAGGTAATAATGGAGCTTGTTATTTTTTTTCAGCCCCTGACGGAGGGATATTTACCGTAATCTACAGTATAGCTATAAAAAATATTCCACTAAAGGAGGATCCGTTAGATCGGTTGGTAAAAACGAGTATGGCAAGTTACCACCGCGAATTGCCGGTACTACGCGCTAATCGTCGAAATCCTAACGCTTTTAAATCACAATTTGAATTGCAACAGGCACAGGAAACTAGTGTGTTTGGTGAAGGTCTTAAGTTTGTTGATAAGCATTTTAACGGATTGACGGGGACTTATGGACTAAGTGAAGACTTATACAATAGAACACCTGATCAATTAAAAAAAAAGTATGCTGAGAAGTTAGCAAAATTAGTAAATCCTAAAACAGCACAGGCAGTAAGTAAAACAAAGAATCTTATTAGTAGCACAGGCAAAGTGGTGTCTAAGTTAGGACCAGTAGGTATGGGACTAAGCGGTGGAGTCATTGTGTATGAATTGGGATCTGATACATGGAATGCTCACACCTTCGTAAATGGCGCAATATTAATAGGCACAGGTATCGCAACAGTTTATACAGCCCCAGCTTTATTAACTGGCTTTGCAATATATGGGGTTTGTGACTATTTTTTTGATATAAGTGGAGTAATTGATCATAATTTCGGCAGAAAGTGGAATAAGTCAGGAGTAAATTTGCAGCAATGAAGCATGTGTTAAGTTATACCTACGTACTATCTGTCTTTTTTGCACGAGGAAAAGACGAATTAATTAGTAGAGGCACCTGGTTTTTAGTTGCAAGTGAAATTTTTTTTCTTGTTACCTCATTAGCTTTGTTTGTCATTACAAGATTTGACTATAAAATGCCAATAGAGCTTTTAACGGTCTTCTATCTCGTTATATGGTATATTTGCTTTTATAGATTAAAAAGTTGGATTAATAAAAATATAGATCAATTGCTTGCGGACCCTAGTTACCTCTTTCCGAAGCAAAACTCAATAAATGTATTGATTGGTTTTCTAATTTTTTCAGGTTGTGTCCTATTTTTTTGGCTTGTTGCATACGTCACTTTCGAAGGCTATTTGGTTAAATAAATACTATCGGTTCTGCACGAAGATGCCATTAAGTTTTGGCTAAATCACGAAGTTGGTAGTCGTAATTTATTGTTAAATCAAAGATGACTTTTAAGATGTCAAGATATTGGCAATTGAGATGCTTTACTCTTGTCCCTTTTTAAGGGCTACCAGCAATTTATCTTGGAGTAGATGGACGACGTTTGTTTAAATGTTACTTAAAGCAATTTTAAGTGCTCTTCGTTTATCATAAAAAAAGCCCCGATTAGGGGCTTTTTTGTTTTATATATCTAACGGTAATTATTTTTTTGCACTACCATCTACTTCTTCGTAGTCAACATCAGTAACACCTTCTGCTGCTCCTTGGTCGTTAGATGCACTTGCTCCACCATTTGATGGATCTTGCGCTCCGCCTTGGCCAGCGGCATTGTACATTTCGGAAGATGCTCCTTGCCATGCTGTATTCAAGGCAGCCATTGCAGCATCTATGCCACTAATGTCTCTTGCACCATGGGCGTTCTTCAATTCAGCTAATGAAGATTCAATCGCAGATTTGTTGCTAGCAGAAATCTTGTCGCCAAATTCTTTCAACTGATTTTCAGTTTGGAAGATAAGAGAGTCAGCTGTGTTTATTTTGTCGATCTTTTCTTTCTCCTCTTTATCTGCTGCCTCATTTGCTTTCGCTTCTGCACGCATTTTTTCGATTTCCGCTTCTGTCAATCCAGAAGAAGCTTCAATCCTTATTTTCTGCTCCTTGTTTGTTCCTTTATCTTTTGCGGATACATTAAGAATACCGTTCGCATCAATATCAAACGTTACTTCTATTTGAGGAACTCCGCGAGGTGCAGGTGGAAGGCTGTCCAAATGGAATCTTCCAATTGTTCTGTTATCCTTAGCTAAAGCACGTTCTCCTTGTAAGATGTGGATCTCCACTGAAGGTTGATTGTCCGATGCAGTAGAAAACACTTCAGATTTCTTAGAAGGAATTGTTGTGTTAGACTCTATTAACTTAGTGAATACTCCACCCATGGTCTCAATACCAAGGGATAAAGGAGTCACATCAAGAAGCAATACGTCTTTCACTTCACCTGTAAGAACTCCACCTTGTATAGCTGCACCAATAGCAACCACTTCATCAGGATTTACACCTTTAGAAGGCTTTTTGCCGAAGAATTTTTCAACTTCTTCCTGTATTCTAGGAATACGAGTAGAACCTCCAACTAAAATTACTTCATCAATTTTGTCTATGCCAAAACCAGCGTCTTTCAAAGCTTGTTTGCATGGTTCAAGCGTTCGGCGAATCAATGAATCTGCCAATTGCTCAAATTTTGCTCGTGTCAGTTGTCTTACTAAGTGCTTTGGTATACCATCTACCGGCATGATATAAGGTAGATTGATCTCCGTTGTAGCCGAACTTGACAATTCTATTTTAGCCTTCTCAGCAGCCTCTTTCAAACGCTGTAATGCCATTGGATCTCTTCTAAGATCTATGTTTTCATCTTTTTTAAACTCATCTGCCAACCAATCGATAATTACTTGGTCAAAGTCGTCTCCTCCAAGGTGTGTATCACCGTTAGTTGATTTCACCTCGAATACACCGTCTCCTAGTTCTAGGATGGAAATATCAAAAGTACCACCTCCAAGGTCGAACACAGCGATAGTCATTTCCTTATTCTTTTTATCAAGACCATAAGCCAGCGCTGCAGCTGTAGGCTCATTGATAATTCTTTTTACATCAAGTCCAGCTATCTGTCCAGCTTCTTTGGTTGCTTGTCTTTCCGCATCATTGAAATAAGCAGGAACTGTGATAACAGCTTCTTTTACTTCATGCCCAAGATAATCCTCAGCTGTTGCCTTCATTTTTTGAAGTATCATTGCTGAAAGTTCTTGAGGTGTATAATGCCTGTCGCCTATTCTAACTCTGGCTGTATCATTACTTCCTTTTTCAACTGTATATGTTACGTTGGGTATTTCTTTAGTTGCTTCTGAGTATTTTCTACCCATGAATCTCTTAATAGAAGAAATGGTATTCGTTGGATTTGTGATGGCCTGACGTTTCGCAGGGTCTCCCACTTTCCTTTCACCATTACCATTATCCAAAAAAGCAACTATAGAAGGTGTTGTTCTTCTACCTTCGCTGTTCGGAATTACAACAGGCTCATTCCCTTCCATCACAGCGACACAGGAGTTTGTTGTTCCTAAGTCAATTCCAATTATTTTTCCCATAAAGTTTTCAAAGTTTTTTGTTATGCTAAATTTTATCTTTGGTTTCCAATTAACAAGGCTTATGCCAATAGGTTAATATTCTAAGTTAATGCCACTTTGTCAGAATCTAAATAGCTCTTATCCTTTCTTTGCCTCATCTAGAAGTCCTGTCTTCTTTCCTCTAATTGGCCCATAATTCACGGGCGCTTTGGCAAACCGATTTCGGTGGAGGGAACATCGGCATTGCTTGTTTAGTTTCCTCGGACGATTGGCAGTCTATAGTAGCATCCCATATAGAGGCCGCCATCCAACTAGTTTTTTAATAGACACGTACGATCTGGCTCAATCAGATGAAGAGGTCGTGAAAAATCAAGTGCCGCCATTGGCCTAATACAGTCAATAAAAACAAGTCATGGGGTAAGCAAAATGAGGATATTTAAAACTTACACCATTTCTGGACGTCGCTGATGATGAACACTTTTAATATTTGAGGATGGGGTGTGGGTTATTCTGCCTCTATGACTGGTATTGATCGAGGGCTTGTCAGTTTTTGGAAGTGTGACAGTATCCTTTTGGCGAAACCATCTTTCCACTAAATATTTGGGTTGTGTTATTCTTTGCCGGTCTATGCCTCCTAGTGTTAAGTGGCACCTATAAATTATTAAATTTCCTGTAAGTGCATAAGGGGAGAAACACTATCAAACAAGTATTGGTCAAAAGTAATTGATGTTGGCGCTTTACCTTAAACAGCACCCTTGCCACCGCTTATACTATATACGATTTTAATGTCGTGGACCTTTACATTGCCGGTTTTCTTCATTTCAATAAGGTACTTATTGTCGTGGGATTTCCAGGCTTTCTCTACCTCTCCCACAATAATCGGCGAACCATATTTTTTGGTAAAAAAAACGTCAAATTCATTAAAAATGCTGGACTGCGATTCAATATTTTCAGGGTAGATATCCGTCTCTATTTTATTGATTTTGCTGTCTTCTCCGAAATAATACAATACATCCGCCTCTTCTTTAATATTGAATGGAATGGAGTAGCTGATATAGTTATCTCCCGATTCAAGAGGGGAAGAAGTGCTCTCAAATCTCCTAACCGAGTCGACGTGGGTGCCAAGGCTTACCCCACGGAAAAGAGCAGTATCGGTTTTAACTAACTTCTTAAATTTTGCACTAAAGTCGTCAAAACCCTTAGTTTCCTCTTCTTGGTTGGCTGGGCCTGTATTCACCTTCTTGTCATTGGCCTTCTTGTCATCGCAAGCGCTGTTTAGGATGAATAGAAACAGAAAAAAGCAGGCAAAATTAATCTGAAGAGGTCGCATGTAGTTGGTATTGAGTTACGCAAATTTAATACAAATCTCCACACAAAGAATTTTTGTAATGTTTATTTATGACTGGAGAAATAACCGATCGAATAAACCCTCCGACTCCCGCAAAAGGCACAATTATCCAGGAACCTTTCAAGAATCGAGCATGTTTTCAGGACCAAACCAGGCAAATACCATGAAACATTTCTTAATTACGTTAATTGCAACGCTTATACTAAGTGCAGGTTCTTTTCCCTCCTCAGCAGACGTTATAGGGAAGGATAAAAAGAAAGGGTATAGCAACCAAAAAATTGTTAAAAGGAATAATAAAAAACGTCATAAAGCTGGAAAGCCGATGAAGTTTCATTCCAGTAGCAGTCAGGGCAAAAAAAGAAATTACCCTTTTTCTTAATTATTTCTTTTTCTTCTTGCTATTCTTATCCGCAAAATAAGGATTCATAAAAGGTCTGACCTTTTTATCATGGAAGGCCCCCTTAAATGTGGGGTCAGCCTTTTTCTTGAAAGTGTCTTTTTCTTTGTCCATGCCTTGCTTTTCTTCAAAGGTCGTTTCTTCTACTTTTACATCATCAGGCAATGGCAACACAGGAATTTTATAATTAATTATTTTCTCTATATTTTTTATATGCATCATTTCAGTCTCGGTACTGAAGGTGATGGCCGCTCCAAGATTCCCTGCCCTTCCTGTTCTACCAATCCTGTGCACATAATCTTCATAAATAACCGGTACGTCGAAATTGATGACGTGGCTTACCATAGTCACATCAATTCCTCTAGCCGCCACATCGGTAGAGACCAAGATTCGCAGGCTTCCAGACTTGAATTCTTCCATTGAATTGATACGAGTATTCTGCCCCTTATTTCCATGGATCACTTTTACTCCCTGGTCAATCTTACGTTTGATGAACTTGTATAGATTGTCTGCATTTTCTTTCGTTCGTACGAATATTATCACCCTAGAAAATTCCGGCTTTTCAAGTAATTTCTGTAAAAAATTAATCTTGGTAAGGAAGTTAGGTACTAGGTAAATACTTTGGTCTATCGCATCTACAGTAGTGGCCTGAGGCGTTACCTCTATCGTTAATGGAAACTCTAGGAATTCCTCAGATAACTTTACCACTCTTTCCGGCATGGTCGCCGAGAATAGAAGATTTTGTCTCTTCCTTGGAATTACTTCAAGCATCTTTCTTATCTGAGGCATAAAGCCCATATCCATCATCTTGTCTGCTTCGTCGAGTACCAAAACTTTAATATCTTTTAATATCAAATCGCCTCGCATGTAAAGGTCCAACACACGTCCTGGTGTACCTACGATTATGTCTAGCCCTTTTTTTATATTTTCAATTTGCGTCTTCGGTCCTAAGCCACCATAGATAACGGTATGCCGCAAATCAGTAAATTTTGCGAGACCAATCATATGATCGTTGATCTGCATGGCCAACTCTCTGGAGGGTGCTAAAATCAATGCCCGCGGATTCATCCCTTGTGCATACTTTATCTTCATCAAAATAGGAATAAGATAGGCTGCAGTTTTCCCGGTTCCTGTTTGGGCAATGCCAAATATGTCATGTCCTGCAAGAATTTGAGGGATGGCGCTTACTTGTATATCTGTCGGCTCATTGTACTGCAATTCCTTTATTGCTTGTAGCAGCTGAACGTTTATTTTAAAATCTTCGAATGATGCCATGGGTTGAATTGATTACTCAGATGGATGGCACTTGCCATTGTTATTTACAAAACGTACTCTACTATCACTGCCAAAGCCGCTCCTAATAAAGATACCAATAATTTTCTTGCTTTGAATTTGTGATTAGGACTACTTTCAAAGAATATGGTTGTAGAAATATACAAGAAGTTCCCAGCCACTAAGGCAAATATAAACGTGAAGATATCCTTGGGTACAATATTATTATTATAAAGATAATTGCTCATCATGAGTCCTAGAGGAGAGCAACACGCATAAAATAGCAACAATCCAAGAGCAAAACCTTTTTTACCCAATCTATAAACGATGACTGACATAAGCGCAAATGCTTCTGGAATTTTATGAAGAACTAAGCCATATAAAATATTACTTGAGTCCTCCGCCCCATGGCTCTCTGATGGATGTGTCAAAAGGGTGCCTTCTAAGAATGAATGAAGGCAAAGTGATAGAATGATGGTATAAGGAATATGAGTTTTTTGATCTTGCTCGAAGTGCATGTGTCCATGTTCTACTCCCGAGGAGAAATATTCCAGTATAAGTTGAAAAAAATAGCCCGCCAAAACATAGATGCCAACCAGCTTGATATCTACAGCCTCATGAAACAGCTCGGGTAAAATATGGATGACTGTAATGGAGAACAGGTACGCGCCACTGAATGAAAGCACAGATTTAAACCTTTTCTGATCAAAATTGGGGATTACAAAGACTGCAGTTCCCGCTAAAAAAGATGTTAGAAATAGCGTGACAAGCTGACTAGTCATTGTTTGGCCTTTTTAGAATAAAAATCATCCTATCAGAATTATCAGAGTAGGGTTGGAGGGCATAATTTCCAAACACGTCTATTATTTCTAGTCCAGCGAAATTAAAATATTTTAGAAAGACATTATACGTGATGGCCTTTATGCTTTCTTGGAATGAAAACGATCTTCCCTCGGCTTCAAACTGAATGTCTTTGATAATATAATCTTCTTCGACATTTCTTCGAATATAGAAGTCAATATCATCTATTTTCTTTACCTCCGAACGAACAAGGTTTCTAACTACCCTTTCGGTGTTGAGAAAATCCAATACCAACATTCCTCCTTTTTTCAGATTACCCGAAAAAGACCGCATGGTGATAAAGT
>DASVUU010000614.1:0-3087 GCA_036386935.1 Cytophagaceae bacterium
TCCATTTTCTGGGTTTGCAAAACTATCCTACCACGTGAGGGAAGTAGGAGATAGCCGATTTCTTTGGAGCATTGAATTACACACTGGGAAATTCCATCAAATCCGCGCTCAACTAGCTAGTTTAGGCTGCCCAATTATTGGAGACAAGTTATATGGCTCGGAATTGGACTTTATTGAAAATGGGATAGCTTTACATGCATGTAAACTTACCTTCTCTCATCCTCTAACAGGAGAGGAGATAGTAATTGAAAATGCAAAAGAGTTCCGGTAAATTATCCTACCGTGACAGGGTTTGTAGCCTTTCTATATACAAAAGCGTCGCAGATATTTCTTCTAATAAATCTTGCTGGATTTTCAGAATTCAACAGCTTGTTGTAAACGTTACTTGGAACATCGAAGTACTCATATTTACTTCCGTCTGTAAATTCTACCGTTAGCACGCGGGCTTTATATTGATAGTCCGTAACCGAAGAAGTAGAAAGTGTTCTTGTATATTCTTCTAGGTTTGCTTGTACCGTCTCTGGTGCAATACTTAATAAAAAATTGTAGGCTTCAATAAAATCTTTGCTCTTCTCAGCAGCCTCAGCCTTTCGCTCATCACCATCCTGAAATTTGTCAGGATGCCACTCTTTCATGAAGTTTCTATAAATGGTTTTTAATTCTTTTAAGTCAATGGTTTTGTCTACTCCTAAAAGCTTTCTATAATCGGCAATCTTTTTCATAAAATTTGTTTGAGGGCATTGAAGCGATGAAGCTGCAATTTACGCATTTTTCGTAAAAGGAGGAAATAGTCGAAGTGGATAATGTCCTTTCGAGGTTAAAAAGGCAACCAATCGTTGACTAAAAAATATAATACCATTACCTATTTCATGTCTTTAGGAATCACTACGGTTTCGCTATTTACAAATTCAACCTGTTTATTTGTAAGCTTTTCGATGAGAGGTTTTAATATCTGTTTGGCATTAGTGGTCGTTTGATCAAGTATGTTCATTCTCAAAGCAGCTTCCTTTATTTGGTTCTCGGAATTCTTGTAAGCCCTATCTATAATTTCTGCTTCTCTTAAAAATCCATTCCGAATGTCATATACCTTCGATTGTTGATGGTTAATCTTATAGTTGCAGATTTCGGGAAGGGGTAGCCTTACCTCAACTATCTTATCTCCAAACACGATGTTCGTGCTGTCCATTTTAGATAGGTCGATACAGCCTGTTACCTCCCCGCTGAGTATCAGTATCACCTTAGGGTCTGGCAGCCACGTTTCATGCTCGGTGTGCTCCACCACATCTTTGATATAATATTTAGCGGTCTCAAGCTTTCCAAGAGCTTCTATCTTCTCCACAACCATGTTGTGGTTTATTTCAATGGTCTTGCTGGAGTTTGTAACCTTTTGATATAAAAGCCAAACTCCAAATAGAAAAGCACCCAGAAGTAGGAAAGTTAATATCTTGGAAAATATGATTCTGTTCATTATGAAAAAGTGAGCTGGGACCTAAAAGTAATAACCGTTACCATAGTGCTTTGCTTAAGCCGATGTGGTAGTTGAAAGTATTGATGCCGTGGTTCGGACTTTTTAATTCTGCATTTGATAGATGTCTCAATCTAAAGCCCAAGTTCAAACGAAGAGATTTATTAAGAGCAACATATAGTCCCGCTCCCAAATTGTCTGAGAAACAAAATCCTCTTGCAAGTCTTACAGTATTCACGGAGATGAAATGTGGACCAGCGCTTATTAGAATATAAGAGTAAATGTTTTTTGTGATAGGATATATATGTTGAAATCCCATATTGAGCCCAAATTCTAATTCCGTTTTTGAAGATTCTGCCTTCCTTATAAAAACTGGGTTTAACTGAGGTTCCAAGTTGAAAGTGAAAATGCCCTTATTCGAATTTGGTTTCTTAGTTAACGAAAATCCGATATGTCCAATAAAGAAAGTGGGGACATAATTTCCTTCTGGAAGGTTTAATGAGTCTATTCCATGACCCACACCAATCAAGAATCCTTTTTCTATGATGCGAAACCTCTTCGGCTCCAAATCCTGAGCTCGTCCTAAAGTCGCCAGGGACACTAAAAGTACAACCGTGCAAAAAGATTTTCTCATGTTAAAAATAAAGGCCATAAAATAATCTCAAAGTCCACCAGTCTCGGTAGTTTAATTGTCCTAAAATATAGTCTTTAGTCGTCGAGGCAATCTCAAATCGCGCCCCCAAATTTTTATTCTTATCTAGAAGATACCTGCCTGTGAATGTATATTGAAGTGGAAATTGGGAATTGGTCGTAATTGTCGTGAGCCATCCAAACATTCTATCTCTTCGGGACTCTATTCCTCCTTCAGCCATTATCTTATTGTACCTAAATCTCAGTAAGATATTAGACCCAGATACGTTAGGGGAGATTCTATCTCTGACAAATTTCAGGAGATTCAAGGTCAGTCCTATGTCACTTTTATTGCTCAAAGTGGCGATCGCTGCGAAGCCAAATTCGAAATTGTATGCGAGCCAAACGTCGCTAGAACTAGCTGCGCCCTGGTAAACTCTGCCGACAGCCAATTCGCCAGCCAATAGATCCCCTACTCTTATCCTTTTGTTTGGATCTGCTAGATAATTTCCAATAAAGGAGCTCTGCATTCTTACACTTAATCCCTGTCCATTATTGTTAAAACTGGAGGATGAAGATATTGCTTCGCCCCTGGCATGGCTGTAATTGAAGCCTACATTTATATCAAAAAATCCCATTCTAGGTACCTGATTTTTCTTTAGAGTATCTTCAAGGATCCATGCTTGGGATCTTGAGCAGAGCATCAGCGAAAACAGAAAAAAATAAATTTGATGCTTCTTCACAGGATCGCTATTGTTATAATTCCTAATTATTAAAGCTTTACCTCTCAGTCATTAATAAGCCGCTAATTAAACTCAAAAAAATTCAAAAAAAAACCCTCTTACTTTCATAAGAAGGCTCTGGTAGCGGGGGCAGGACTCGAACCTACGACCTTTGGGTTATGAGCCCAACGAGCTACCAACTGCTCCACCCCGCGATATAATTCAAACTTAGTTTAAGGCTTTTCCGGTCATTACCCGGTTAAGATTTTC